>JAJSZR010000145.1 GCA_030262715.1 Deltaproteobacteria bacterium | reverse complement strand
GCTAAAGGAAAGATTCGGAAAGGATTTCGGCAAGCTCCCCGCAGGTGCCATCGGCATGTATTCTTATATTGATAGGCTAAAACACGGTCTTCAGCAGCTTATGGCAGGCTCGAGGAAGTTCGCCCTTAAGTATGTTGACCGTAATGACCTGATGACCCTGACAAGAGAGGCTGCAGAAGTTTCCGGAATTTCCTATGTCATGGACGCCGATGCAGAAGAAGTAGACAAGATTTTGGGTTAGTATCCATTCGTAATTTTCACAATTTTTTATACCAGGCTACACGACACCAGGTAAAATCCGTGCGTTGCTGCAGGCGGGTGTCGTGTAGTATGGTTTTATACAATGGCGAAGCTGGGGAGAATAGAAAACAACCGTTACGAAAATATTTTCAAACTGATAACCTTCCGGCAACCTTCAATGACTTCTTCAGTCTCTTCCCTGTTAAGGGTTCCGATTTTTTCCAGCAACCTGAGCTTGTCCACGGTAGCCATTTGGCTGACAACCACAACACTTGTTTTGGGCAGATTTGCAATTCCTTTTTTAAATTGAATGTTCCCCGGCACAGATGCAAATTTTCTGTTTGAAGTCAACAGGGCTACGACTGTCGTGTTTATATTGCTCTTGTTCAGTAAATCATTTTGAATAACAACAGCCGGCCTCTTGCCGGATGGGCCGGAATCACCTGAATGACCGAACTTTACCCAGTAAATATTACCCTGATTCGGTTTTACCATGGCAGTTCCTCTAAATCGGCATTATCGACAATGGCTTCGGCCATGAGGCGCTGCTCCTTTCCAACCTTCGGATCTCTGAAGACTTCATTAACCTGCTGAATAAATCTTTCTTCTTTGATCTTTCTGAGTTTATCTACAATGGCCTCTGCCACCAGATGACTTATTTTAATTCTCTCCCTTGATGTGAACTCCTTCATATCATTATACATTTCATCAGGAATTGTCACACTGATTTTGGAATATCCCATCACTAATCCTCCGGAAAATAATGTAATTATATTAAATATGGTATAATAAGATAGGATTGTCAATACGATTATCTTGTTGTTCACACGTCCGGGAAATTGCTACATATCGTTACATATAGAAAGGGCCACACCCCTTAAAGAGGCATGGCCCTCACAACCTTAAATCGCATTCAAAGGTTAAATGAATTACCCCGTGGCAAGCCACGGGGTATCAAAATTAGAGTAAGTAATCCGTGTAATCTGCGAAATCTGTGGATTAAATATCAAAATACAAGAAAAACTCATATGGATGAGGTCGTAGCTTTACCGTGTTGATCTCTTTTTCTGTCTTGTAGTCGATCCACATATCAATGACATCCTGGGTGAAAACACCGCCCTTTAAAAGGAACTCCTGGTCTTCCTTGAGTGCTGACAGGGCCTCATCCAGAGAGCCCGGGGCTGAGGGGATGATGGCCAGTTCCTCAGGGGGCAGATCATAGATGTTCTTGTCCAGGGGTTCACCAGGATCGATCCTGTTCTCTATACCGTCAAGTACTGCCATCAGCATTGCAGAGAAAGCCAGGTAGCCATTGCAGGATGGGTCCGGGGTCCTGAACTCGATCCTCTTGGCCTTGGGTGAAGGGGAGTACATGGGGATACGGACTGCGGCGCTCCTGTTGCGGCTTGAGTAAGCCAGGTTTACCGGGGCCTCAAAACCAGGCACCAGACGCTTATATGAATTGGTTGAGGGATTAGTAAAGGCGCACAGGGCACGGCAGTGCTTGAGTATGCCGCCCATAGCGTACATGGCAATGTCAGAAACCCCGGCATACTTGTCGCCTGCAAAGGTGGGCTGGCCATCTTTCCATATGCTGATATGGGTATGCATACCTGTGCCGTTGTCACCAAAAAGCGGCTTGGGCATGAAGGTGACAGTGCGGCCGTGGCGGTAGGCAACGTTCTTGAGTACATACTTGAACCACATGAGCTGGTCGCCCATCTGGAGCAAGGGTTTGAAACGCATAACGATTTCCGCCTGTCCTGCAGTAGCTACCTCATGGTGCTGGCATTCGACTTCAATGCCGACCTGCTCCAGTGTGAGCAGCATCTCGGTCCTCAGGTCCTGGAATTTGTCCATTGGAGGGACCGGGAAGTAACCCTCTTTGTGTCGGGGCTTGTATCCCAGATTGGGGCACTCTTCCCTGCCCGTGTTCCAGGTGCCCTCTACTGAGTCCAACTCATAGAAGCAAGCGTTGCTGGCATTGTCATAGCGAACATCATCAAAAATAAAGAATTCGGCCTCAGGACCGAAGTACGCGGTATCACCAATGCCTGTGCCTTTGAGATACGCTTCGGCCTTCTTGGCTATGTTCCTTGGGTCTCTGGAATACGGCTCCCTGGTTATAGGGTCTACTATGTCTCCGATCAGAACAAGTGTTGGTTCTGCGAAGAACGGATCAATCTGGGCCATGGTGGAATCCGGAACAACGAGCATATCACTCGCATGAATTGGTTGCCATCCACGGATGCTTGAGCCGTCAAAGCCAAAGCCGTCTTCAAAGCTGGACTCATCCAGCTCGCTTATAGGCACTGTGAAGTGCTGCCACAATCCTAGAAAGTCAAGGAAGCGAAGGTCAACTACCTTGATACCTTTCTCTTTAACCATGTCCAATACCTGTTTCGGTGTCATAATATACCTTCTCCTTTTGAATAGTTGATTTCGTAGAAAAAACTCTATTTTTCATCACAAAGACACAGAGCTCACAGAGAAAAAACCGGGTGAAAGGCCATTTCTGGATGGAGGCTAAATAGCATCCTTGCCATGTTCACCAGTCCTGACTCTTATGACTTCTTCCACAGGAAGCACGAAGATCTTACCGTCTCCAAGCTTACCGGTATGGGCAGACTCCCTGATCGTTTCCACTGCCAGGCTCACTTGGGCTGCATCTATGATTATCTCAAGCTTGACCTTTGGTATGAAATCCACCACGTACTCTGCTCCTCTATAGATCTCCTTATGCCCCTTCTGACGACCATATCCCTTAACTTCGGAAATCGTCATCCCCTTGATGCCGATCTCGTTTAGGGCCTCTTTTACGTCGTCCAACTTGAAGGGCTTTATAATCGCCTCAATTTTCTTCATGGATTCCTCCTTAATCATAAGGACGAACAGAATATGCCATGCATTTTCTGTCGTCCTGAGGGCTTATTTATTTTATAGGGAATACCCGATTTCACTGTGCTGAGTGAGATCCAGGCCCTGGACCTCTTCTTCTGTGGTTACCCTAAGCCCTATTGTAACATCAATAATCTTGAGAATAATAGCACTGCCAATAAATGAGTATGCCATGGTCGCCCCAGCTCCTTCTCTTGCCTATAATAACGGCAGATGCCAAGGCTGCAAAGCCGCAATTGATATGGATAACAGTTCCCCCGGCAAAGTCCAGGGCCCCCATACTTCCGAGCCATCCTCCACCCCAGACCCAGACGCTTCCTTTACTCATTAATCCCTTTCTTTTGTGTTTAATCATAGCACTCCTCCCTTTTTGATTATGCTCTTGCAGTTGCAGGACCTCGTTAGCAATCACGCTAAATGCGAACCTTTCCCGTCTATAATCAATATTGATGCCATAAAGTGCTTTCGGCATTTTTCTTCTATATTTGTCAGGCCATAGGATGCCCTGATGCTCAAACTTCTGTCTGTCTCATTCAGTAAGACCAAAGTGGCGCGCTTCATGTGCAGTGTGGCGTTTAGCACATGCAGGATCTGGGATAGGGCCTTGTCGAGATACAGGGCTGAGCCCACGATTTGGGAAATCTCATAGATGGCCCGCAATTCAAGGGCCACCATTTCCAATCCGTTTGCTCGAAATGACGGAGTATGGCCTTCACGCTGCTCGATCTGAGTCATATGTCCCTTCTCTTTAAAAAGGGATAAATAGCAAAGATCGTTCCGTAACTGCTGAATAGGGTTTTTTCTTTTAAAATTCAGGCGGTAGTAGTACTTCAGTCAACCAGTTCAAAAAACCGAAAATTACAAATATGTAGTTTTAGAGGGATAATATAACTTAATCGTGGTTTTTCTCAAATTATCGGTATTGACCTGGGATACCTTTTCCTTTATTCAGCCTCAACCCGTCCGCCTAAATATTTATGCAGGAATTTTTCCATGGCCCGATAGAAATCAAAGCGGTTTTCTTCATTGTGGAAGCCATGGCCTTCATTATCCTTGACCATGTATGGCACATCAATATCCCGTTTTTTCAAGGCCTCCACAATTTGATCGGATTCCGCCTTTTTCACCCTTGGATCATTCGCTCCCTGGGCAATAAAAAGAGGTGCTTTTATTTGATCGACATGGAATACGGGTGACACCTCTTCCAATAATGCCTTATCCTTTCCAGGATCGCCGACCATTTCGTAGAACATCTGGCGGCTCAGCTCCCAATAGGGCGGAATGGTCTCCAAGAGAGTAAAAATATTGGACACACCAACATAATCAACACCACAGGCATACAGATCAGGACTAAAGGTAACCCCTGCTAATGTGGCATAACCACCGTAAGAAGCACCGTAAATTCCAATCCGTTTGGGATCGGCAATACCCGCGTCGATTAACCAATGGACTCCCTGGGTGATATCGTCCTGCATTTCCTTGCCCCATCTTTTGAAGCCTATTTCCCAGAATTTTTTACCGTATCCGGTAGACCCCCTGAAGTTCATCTGTAAAACAGCATACCCACGGTTGGCCAAAAATTGTACTTCAGGATTGAAACCCCACATGTCACGTGCCCAGGGACCACCGTGGGGATTGACCACAACTGGTAAATTCTTCGGCTCAATGCCGTTTGGCAGAGTTAGATAGCCATGAATGGTTAATCCATCTACGGATTGGTACTTAATTGGTTTCATATCCGCCATATATTTTTCATTAAGCCACGGCGAAACATCGACTAATTTTTCAAACTCATTGCTCTGCCTATCATAATAATAATAGGCGCCCCTTGACTTATCGCTAAAAGTGCGTACCAGGACCTTGCTTTCATCTTTACTCATATTCGTTACAACAACTTCATATCCGGGGAGCCGTTGCTCAAGATTCTTCTGCAGTTGCTTACGTTTTTCATCAAAGAAATGATAGTGGCGTTTATCAGTTACATAAGCCACGCCCGTAATTACCTTGCGCTTTTTCGATCTCAAGAGACTGGAAACATCGACTTGAGGGTGTTCAAAAATAACTTCAAGTTCTTTGTCTTTATCAGGGTCATATTTTACTATGGCACGCTTATCGCGCCCGATATCGGAGGAAGCGAAAATATATTTGTTATCAAAACTAAAAAAGAGCGGGGCAAGCGTCTCTTTAAAATTAGTGGTGAAGATAATTCGAAAATCATCCGTCTCCTTATCGCGATATAAAATACTGGTGTTAACACCGTCTGAAGTGGTTGCTATACGTAATTCACCATTATTGTCGGTAAGCCAACCATCAATATTACCCGGATTCCTGGCGACCATCTTCATCTCACCGGTGTTGACATTAATACGGTAGGCATCGAAGATGCGTTTATCACGCTTATTCATTCCTATGATCATCTCTTTTTCATTATCTTCCAGGTCATCAATAATTCGAACCCTCACCTGATCGAAAGGCGTTAATTCCTTCAGACCGGAGCCATCAATATCCACGGCATACAGCCTGAAATTCTCATCGCCGCCCTTGTCCTG
>JAJSZR010000144.1 GCA_030262715.1 Deltaproteobacteria bacterium | reverse complement strand
AACAGTAGTTCCAGGAATTTGGAGATTCCTTGGGACGGTTTGTGAAAATCGGTATTTAATTATTGCTTTACCCATTGTACAAAGGGATTGCTGTAAAACATGGTTATTAAACGGGGATTACCGCCTAAAATTTGTTTTATCTCTTTCAAAAATTCTTCCTTGCTATAACCCTTTCTGAAAGTTGTATTGTATCCAGTTTTTATTAAATAGCCGTCTTCATATTCCTTGATTATTTTATATTTATTTTTTACGGGCCAGATGCCTTGAACAGTCAGATAAGCAATGCCGTTTTTCTTGAGAGCATCTTTAATAAGCTTATAAATATCTTTGCGATCATCAAGGGGAACAATATTCAGAACATAATTGGCAATCACGGCGCCGTATTGTCTTTCCAAAACGCTGGTATCCGGATAGAAGTTGGGATCATAATCTGCAACTTCAGCACATCCGGATTCTATGAGAAGTTGTTTGGCCAGGTTATCCAGACCGGTTCCCAAATGCAATACGGATTTTCCCTGGAGTAGTCTTTTCTCACAAAGCAATTTTATGGGCTGGGAAGCATTCTTGCTATGATACAAAGATGTCATACGGGAAGCGCTTATAAAAGGAGAGCGCTTGTTTTCTGATATTTCCTTTAGCTGCCGATCTAGTTCCGCCTCTATTTCCTCTACAGGCTCAATCCAACTATCAGTTGCCGTAAGATATGTATATTTAATTCCGTCGCTTGCATAAACGCAAAAGTTACCGTCTTTTTCCTTGGTTATGGACCAGCCTGCTTTAAGCATTTTTTGGGATAGTTTCATTACCGGAAATAACTGATTAAAAACAGGTAATATACTTAAAATAATGTCAACTGTTTTAAATTTTCTTGTTCCTTTTTTTCATCAAGATTTTTTAACTCGTCATAGCTGCATTTCTCCAGGATTTCAGGTGTATTGGAATTTACATCTTTTTTGCCTATCAATCTTTTTACTGGATATGCTTCGAGTTCCTTGCCCTCATATGTTTGCAACATCGACTTTATACTTTCTTCTCCCAGATCTGAGCGAATCCATGTTCTTTCATCCTTTTTTGGCAGGATCACAGGCATCCTCTGGTGCCTGTTATTGATTTTTTTGATAAAGGGATTGGCATCAACGCTTATTATGGAAAATGCTTGCAGTTTTTCCATGTTTTTTTCATCCCTCCATTCATCCCATATACCGGCCAAGGCAAAGGCATCGTTATCTTTCATATGGATATAATACGGATAAGTTTTTCCGGCGACTTCTCTCCATTCGAAATAACCATCCGTCACTATCAAGCATCTTCTTTTTCTCACAGGAACCTTGAAAGACGGCTTTTCAAATAAAGTATCGGACCTCGCGTTTAATGTCTTTATCCTGACATACTTTATTTGCTCTTTATCTTTTAACCAGAACGGCACCAGACCCCACTTAAGAAATGAAAACTTATCAGGCGCTTCGTCAGTAATCACCGGCATTGACGGATTGTTAAAACCAGACACATGATAAACCCTTTCAAAGTCCTGATCGAATCTTGCTCCAAACCGTTTTTCCAAAAAAGCCGGTTCTTTATTTAATGAATAATGCGTACCCATTTTGTTGTCCAACTCCGATTATGCATCTTTTTAGCCCGAATATTTCACGCGCCACTTCCGCTACAAACTCACCGCTGCTGAGTGCTGAATATTCTTTGATCGGACTATTCTCTTTTTTCTCTCTTGTGTCGCAATAGAGCTCTTTTGTTTCCGGGCCATGTGGCACCTCCTTAAAGCTGGTTCCTATAACACGCTTTTCGGAATATCCATTATAACTATACCACTCAAAGCATCCACGCAGAAGCTCCATGTTCATCAGATGAAATAAATTGGTGAGGCGGCACTTCGGGTCTCTGTGGGACGCAGGAAGGGGGAAGGGGGGAAGGGGGACGTTCGTTCCGAGCGTTCTTGACGGGAAAGTAGAATGGGACCATTCGTCCAGAGCGTGCGCAGGGTTTGCTGATTAGGACCAAGTCGCTTGTGCATTGCAGGAAGTATTTCATGGTGATAGGAGTCTCAGACAGACGCTATGGCCAAGAAGAATTTTAAGCACGTTCGGAACGAACGTCCCCTTTGACCCTTTGACTTTGACATACGATTGGCTTGCTCTTCCAGGACTCTGATGACCAGCTCTTCTGTCCTAGCGTGATAGAAGACGTGGCCTTCGGGCCGTTAAATATGGGGATGAAACATCAGAAGGCAAAAGACAGGGCGGAACAGACACTGGAGGAACTGGGGATATCCCGTCTCAGGAACCGGGTTCCATATCAACTCTCAGGCGGGGAAAAACGGCTTGTCTCAACGGCGACCATATTGTCCATGAGGCCTGAAATCCTTTTGCTGGATGAGCCCACGACCGGTCTTGACGAAAAGACCACAGATCGCCTCATTTCGGTACTGCAGAACTATCCGGCAAAGGCCTGGATAATGATCTCGCAGATTTCGTCTGTAATAGAAGCATTGACCGATAAGTGTTACAGGCTGCAAGGCGGAAGGATATATCCGGTCTAAACAATATCTCTTTGAAATTTGAAGCTTCACGTTTTTAGGCATTCGCGTCCCTGTCCTCGGTTTTAAAGAAGTTTGTCATAACTTACTTCTTGTGTTAACAATAAGAATTTTCCAACCGTTCACAGATTTCACTGCTTCTGAGCACAGGAATGACAGAACAGCCGAATCCCGGAATCTTCTTCAAAGGGATGCACGCTTCGTGTCGTCTTATAGCAACGCTCGCACACCAGAGGATCAAGACGGCGAGACAGCGGATTCCAGATGAGGTGGATAGTGCGGGTGTGTTTACGGAAGCGGATTTCGACCATAACATAGACAACGTCCACGAGAAACCGAAGAGCGGCACATGGCTTTAAACGGACCTGTATCTTGTATTTTTGTTGCAGGTCCTCGATTTTTTGAGCCATTTCTCGGGGCAGGTCCTCGATTTTGGCGATTCTTTCCTGACGCTGCGCCTCACTGAGATTGTGATGGGTAAGGCTTGCCTCCATCTCTTTTCTCAAGGCATCATAATATTCTCTCGTATTTTTCACATCCCGGCGGAGTCGCCGTCGCATGCTGTTGATAAAGTCGGTCAGTTTTTCTTCCGCAAGAACCTGGGCCTTTTGCATGGCGTTAGCGATTGCCCTTTCAAGATGGATGGGAAAATGTGGGGGGACTTTCCCTGGGGTGTAGATTTCGGGCCTGAACTCCGGCCACAACTTATCCAGATCCTCAATGATTGCACCGGTACTTTCGTGCGTTCCTACTTCAACCAGCCCTTCTTTCCGTTCGTCACTCAACGCTACATACCTGCAGGTTAAGACCATATAAGAAGCACGGGCTTCCGCACGACTCGTCACTCGGGCTTGCCAGTTTGTGAAAACAATGTCTTGCCCGATGAGCTGCTCAAAGCCTGCCTTTTTCAAATATGGCACCTCGATTCGCCCGAAAACCAAGGGGATTTCTTCTGTAGCCACACGGATGAGCCTGTCCAGAACAGGGCTGCCGTAAAGGAGGGGCATGGTCCCGCCTCCCAATTGAACTTCCTCCGGGAGATCCAGGGAACGTGCCAGACCGGGTGGCAGCAAGGCCATCACGTGATTGTTGTCTTGCTCAGCCATTCCGCCGTGCTTTTCAAATACGTGCGCTGCAAAGGAAAGCAGTTCTGGAACAGAATCCATTCTTACACTCCAAAGTCTTCCTGAAAGAGCTTTTCATCCAGCTCTTTGCTCTTTTCGTGAGATGTCCTGGCCCGTTTTAATCGGGAACCTAAGGCATTGAAGGCTTTTTGTCTTTCCGTCTCGTCGGGGTGCTTCACCCAGAGTTCATAGACAAGGTCACTGAATTCATGCTCTCCCTGAAGGCGACCCAGAATCATGTCGATCTCTCCCACCACCAGCTCGAACATGTTGATTTTTCGGTCCAGGATTTCCAGCATATAGTCTTCCAGGCTTCCTGCAGAACAGAAATTGTAGATCTGGACCTCGTTCTCTTGTCCGATTCGATGGATGCGGCCGATGCGCTGCTCGATTTGCATGGGATTCCAGGGCAGATCAAAATTGATCATCACATGACAAAACTGCAGGTTGTGTCCTTCTCCTCCGGTCTCCGTGGATAGAAGGATAGGGCAGCCTTCCTGGAACGTCCGGATGGCTTGCTGTTTTTGGGCCGTGGTCATCCCGCCACGGTAGACCACATGAGGCATTTTGTGTTCTTTCAGGAGCTGATGGCAATACTCCAGGGTCGCAAGATAATTAACAAAAACAATCTTCTGCTCTGGTGAAGCCTGCAAAAGCTCGATCACGCGCCGGATTTTTCCTCCGATCCGAATGGACCTGCCCATTTCCAACAAATCTCTTGCCTGTTTGCTTGTCCCGTCCAGGCTTTGGAGGCTTATCTTTTCCAGCATCTTCAGCGATGCAAAATGAGAAGATCCTGCTGCTTCCAGAAGCCTGCGAAGCGCCATTTTGGAAAGGGCCGAAGAACCCTGAGCGGCCTGCTCCGTCACAAACCGGCTGATCTCCTGGTAGAAGATTTCCTCATCGGGCGACGGGTCAATTCGAATGGTAGAAGCAAAGCGGGGCGGGATGTGCAACTGCGTGACAGAACGGGTGTTTCGGATCATGACCTCTTTCAGAAGCTGTCTCAGCTTCTCCCTGTTTTTCGGGTCCGTGGGGTTGCCTCGGGCCACAAATTCATCCTTGAATGCCTTCAGCGTCTTGAGATGACCTGGCTTTAAAAGGGTGACCAGATTGTAAAGTTCCTCAAGATTATTCTGCACGGGTGTGGCAGTGACAAGGAGCAAGAAGGTTTTTTTAATGGCATTTACCAGCTTCCAGTTGAGGGTCGAGCGGTTCTTCAGATGATGCGCCTCATCCACGATCACCATATCATAGGCGCGAGCGGTTGCAGCATCAAAATGACGTTTTCCTTTTGCCGAGTGAATGGAAACCAATAGAAAGGGTTCCTTCCAGAATCGATCCGGATCTTCCCGAAACACGGGATCATTTGAAGTCACAAAACAAAGCCCAAATTTCTCGCGAAGTTCCTCTTGCCATTGATTGACCAGAGAACTGGGCGTGAGTACTAAGGCCGAACGAACCAGACCGCGGAGTATATATTCTTTCAGCACAAGGCAGGCCTCGATCGTTTTTCCGAGACCTACCTCATCTGCCAGAATGGCCCTGCCGCGAAAGGTCTTCATGATTTTTCGAGCGCTCTCTTCCTGGTACCACAGGGACTGAACGTTATTGGTTGTAGGCAGGCAAATGAGTTGATCGTATGAGGCACGGAAAGAGAGCTTGTAGGCACTAAGTGCCAGATCCATCATGGCTGCATCGCTGGTGCGATGTTCCCTAATGACACGAAGAACCGGTTCCTCGTCGATTTCATAGACAATCTCCAGGTCAGGAATGTCCTCTGCTTGTTCTTTGGCCACTTCCCTCTTTTTCGTTTTCTCTGACAAGGAACGTTCCGCAACGGCCGCCGGAACATCCTCTTCACCCTTCTCTTCCACTGAAGATCTTATGGAGGAATCACTATGTTCCGTGAGCTTTAGACGTTCCCTGTTTCGACAAAACTCCAAATACCTTTGTGCGGCTTTTTGATCCCTTTTTAAGAGTCTCCCATACAGGGATGCCGGGTTTTGGAGCAGAGTTTCAAGGGATTCCTTGGCCAGACCGTAGTCTCCTTGTTCAAAAGCCAAAATT
>JAJSZR010000143.1 GCA_030262715.1 Deltaproteobacteria bacterium | reverse complement strand
CCGTCTCTAATATTCCGGAGGCATATTCTTAAGCTGGGCCAGGGAAAAGACAGGGCCGTCCTTGCACACAAACTTGTCGCCGATATTGCAGCGGCCGCACATGCCGATACCGCACTTCATGCGCATTTCCAGGGAGAGGATGATCCTCTCCGGCGGGAACCCTACTTTCTCAAGGACAGGTTGTGTAAACTTGATCATGATGGGCGGGCCGCATACAATGGCAATGGCGTTATCCGCACTGGTAATCTTCTGCTCTGTTATGGTAGGAACAAAACCTATGTTATATTTCCAGTCCGGATCATCCGTCCCATCCACAGTGATATGCATGTGGATATCATCCCTCTGCTCCCACTCTGCAAGCTCATCCTTGTAAAGCAGCATGCCCGGATTCCTCGCGCCGTATACCACGGAAATATCCTTGAACCTGGAACGGTTCTCCGGATGGAGCATGTAGATAATACTGGATCTCAATGTGGTAAAGGCAAAACCGCCGCCTATGATGACAACATTCTTCCCTTCCATCTCTTCCCAGGGATACCAGTTGCCAAGAGGCCCGCGGATGCCCATCACATCGCCTTCTTTCATGTTGTGCAGGCGAGTTGTAACCAACCCGACCTTATTGACTGTGAAAGTGACATGTCCTTTTTCTGTGGGGGAAGACGCTATACCAATAGGGCTTTCTCCCCTTCCGGCTATAGACAGTTCTGCGAACTGACCGGGGGTGTATGAGAACTTCTTTTCATCCCCGGGGTTGAGAAATACAAACCTGAAGGTCTTGAGATTCCTGTCTTCAGTCTCTGTGATGATCTTATCTATACGAACTGGATAGGGTAGGTACGGGTTTTCCAATGTGATACTCCCTTGTCGAAACTGGAAATTCGAAATTCGAAATTAGGTAACTCATCTACATCTTAGCGTTTTCTCCAATTTCAAGTTTCAAGTTTCAAATTTCACTGCCAAAATACAAAATCAACAAAGTGTAAACTACTTTTGACCTGACGTGAAAAATACCGATATATACCTTAATTCATCATTCAACATTCAACATTCAACATTGTCTCTATAACCATTCATCATTTTACAAACTTCCCTAATATCTATATTCGCCGGACAATTCCTGACGCACCTGCCGCATCCTGAACACTGAACTCCGTTGTTGTACTTGTCCACATAGTATTTAAGCTTGTGCATAAATCTCTGGCGTACACGCTGGACCTTCTTGGCCCTTGGATTATGCCCTGAGCCATGGAGTGTAAAGAGAGGAAACATGCAGGAGTCCCAGTTCCTGATCCGGTCTCCCTGTTTTTCCAGAACCTCGTCTTGGATATCAAAACACCAGCAGGTGGGACACAGATATGTACAGATACCACAATTGATGCACGCAAAGGCCACCTCATCCCAGAATGGTGCATCAAAAAGCTCGGTCTGTACCTTGCCCTTTAACCTGTCAATAGAGACTTTTTGCTCTATTTTATCTGCAGCCTTGGCTGCCAAGTCTTCACCGGCCTTGAGTGCTGTCTCATCTGCCTCTTTTCCACCTTGTGCCTGATTTAGGAACGTCTCGCCCTTGTCCGTCAGGGCCTTAACAAGAAATGTGTCTCCCAGGTCATATAGTAGCGCATCAAGGCCTTTTTCACTGAATGGGCCGCCACCTACAGAGGTACAGAAACATGTAGAGCCGGGGTCGTTGCACCCAAGTCCCACAAAAGTGGTTGATTCATACCGTTGTATCCACCAGGGATCTTGATACTCGGGATTGTCGAAATTGGGTTTGACGATCTGAAAGGCATGCGCGTCGCAGGGCCTTATTCCAACGATCGCCCGGGGAGAGTAGTCCTTCTCAGACTCCTTGATGATATTGGCATCAGGGGCATCTTTATCCAGGTTGTATTCAAATATCCGCTCCGATTGGGGATATATCAATGATTTTGGGGAAAGCCGGGTGTTTTGAAAGTTAAAGTCAGGGATTTTCGTCTCATCCAGGGCCTTGAAGGTGTGAAAGTCTCCATCCTTGACCGGAACAAATATATTGTAAGAGGATTTCAGGCCTGCTAATGCCTTTATCCACTCTTCCTTAGTATAGATCTTTTTTGTCATGAGGCGCTACCTTATGAAATCATTGTAATCATCAGGCCGGAATACGTCTAAAAGAGGACGCTGATCCAGAGTCAGCCCGGCTTCCCAGGAAAAGAGCTCTTGAGCGTCTTTGTTGAGCTTCTTGGTAAACTGCCTGATCGGGATACCGACCGGACAGACCCTTTCACATGCACCGCAGTCTGTGCACCTGCCCGCACAGTGATAGGCCCTCAGGATGTGGAATGTCATAGTATCAATGGGATCACTACTTTTGCCTACCCATTGTGGTTTTGATTCATCCACAAAACAGGTGGGACAGTAACACAGAGGACAGGCATTTCGACAGGCATAACAGCGAATGCATTTGTCTATCATCCTGGTAAAGAAATCCCATTTCTTCTCAGGATCCATTTCTTCGATCTGTTTGACATCCTTATAGGCATCGACTCCATCCTGTTCCTCAACAGGCGGAGCGATCATCTCATCAAATATTACAGGATTGCGGTGGGTACAGACCGAACAGTTGCGCTGGAGATAGTCGTTCTTGTTGAATGTGTCCTCAAAATCTTTGCCTTTTACAGTGAAGCTTTCGCCATGTTCCTCTATTGCGAGGATCTCTTTTTGCTTCACGGCCCTCTGGACGGCCCGGTGGTCGATCATGCCTTTACAGGGGATGCCGACAATATAGAGTTGATCACGGCTGATCTGGTTTTCTGTGATATGCGTAACGATGTTTCTGGAATTGCACCCATTGGCAACAATCCCTATCCTGTCTGTCCGCTTGGTCAAATAATTGCACAGGTTCAGCCCGCAGTTACTGTCCCAATAGAGGAGATCCACTTGATCGGCATTGCTGATGAGGACCGGCTGGTTCATCATGGGGACAGATCCCTTTTTATAGCCGATGAACACATCCACCTTGCCTTCTTTAAACAGTTTCCCGGCAGTCTCCTTGATCTTTTCGACATACTCCAGCATTATGCCACCTCGGCCCTTTTCTTGATAAAGTGTTTTGCAGGCCCAAGGGCCTTTACCTCTTTTGCTACTTCCCGCGCTACCTCAACATACTTCGTCGCCTCTGCAGACGATACCCAGGAAAAATGCAGCCTGCCGGGTTCAATGCCTATATGTTCCAGGAGCCCTTTTAACAGGGCGAATTTTCTTCTTGCGTAGTAATTACCTTCCAGGTAATGGCAGTCTCCGGGGTGTCACCCGGATACCCACACACCGTCAGACCCGTGACGAAAAGCAGCCAATATAAACTTTGGGCTCACACGGCCGGAACATGGTACACGGATTATCCTGAAATTCGGGGGATACTGAAAACGGCTCACGCCTGCCAGATCAGCTGCTCCGTAACTGCACCAGTTACAAAGAAAGGTCGTAATTTTCGGCTCCCAGTCGTTCATACTTTTCTCCTACACTTCATCAATCATGGCCATGATCTGATCCTGTGCAAATCCTTTTAGGTCTATGGCCCCGGATCGGCAGGATGCCACGCACAGGCCGCAGCCCTTGCACAGCACCGGATTTATCTCTACTTTGCCCGCGAATCGTCCCTCTTCCATGAAAGACGGCGCTGAGTAAGGACAGATGGAAACGCACACCCCGCAATTGCTACAAAACATGGGGTTGACATTGGCCACGGTGCCGCTCGCAAAGACCTTGCCCTTTGCGATGAGGCCGGATGCACGGGACGCTGCTGCCAGGGCCTGCTCAATGCTCTCATCAATGGATTTAGGATAATGGGCCAGTCCGCAGAGAAAGATCCCGTCAGTGGCAAAGTCAATCGGCCTTAGCTTGGCATGGGCCTCAATGAAGAATCCGTTTTCGTTCACCGGAATCTTGAAAAATGTGGCCAGTTGTCCTGCTTCAGTCGGCACAATAGCAGTTGCAAGGACAAGCAGGTCTGCCTGGAGAATGACGGATCTCTTGAGGATCTGGTCCTCCAGCTCAATCTCCAAAGCATCTTTTCCTACACTCACCTTTGGCTTGGATTGCAGGTCATAGCGGAAGAATATAACTCCCTTTTCCCTGGCCTCCCTGAACAGGTCTTCCCGTTCCCCGTATGTCCGTATGTCGCGATACAGCACATACACGTCCATGTCCGGATTGCGCCGTTTGAGCTCCAGTGCGCTCCCCATGGTGTGAGTACAGCAGATCCGGCTGCAATAGGGACGGTCAGGTTCACGAGAGCCAACACACTGGATAAAGGCCGCTGACCGGATATCCTTGAGGGACGGATCATCCTTAATAAACCGTGCATCCAGTTCCAGATGGGTGAGTACACGTGGGTCATTTCCATAGAGGTATTCAGTGGGTTTGTATTCATGAGCGCCGGTTGCGACTATTGCCACACCGTGTTTTAGCTCAACTTCTTTGTCATTGTTTTTTAAGGTGGAGGAAAAATTCCCTACAAAACCGTCCACATTGGTAAGCTCGGTGGATCGGTATACATGTACCCTGGAATTTTTCTCGGTCTCGTCTGCCAGGTCTTTCACATAGGCCTGGATGTCTTCACCCTTCCATGTCTTATTGAGGGACCTGGCTTGGCCGCCCAGGTCCTCTGAGCGCTCTACCAGATGGACCTGATAACCCTGGTCTGCCAGGTTTTTCGCACACACCATGCCTGCAACACCACCGCCAACCACCATAGTGACCGGTTCCAGGCCCAGCTCAGTGTCCGAAAGGGGCTCCAGCAGGGCTGCCTTGCTAACTGCCATTCGTACCAGGTCTTTTGCCTTTTCCGTGGCGGCCGCATGGTCCTTGCTGTGCACCCAGGAGTCCTGATTGCGGATATTGGCCATTTCGAACAAATACTTGTTCAGGCCGGCATTCATCAAGGTATCCTGGAAAAGTGGCTCGTGGGTCTTGGGGGTACACGCAGCAACCACCACCCTGTTGATCCCCTGTTCCTTGATGACCTCTGCCATCTTCACCTGGGTATCCTGGGAGCAGGTATACATGTTGTCTTCAGCATAGGTGACGTATGGGAGTGTCTTGGCATAATCCCGCACCTCGGGCACATTTACCACACCTGCGATGTTGATGCCGCACTGACAGACAAATACCCCGATGCGCGGAGGTTCTCCAATCACATTGGTCTCCGGCGGCATCTCCTGAACCTTGGTCTGCGTCCAGCGGCTCTCACTCAATAGCACACTGGATGCCGCTGCGGCCGCAGAGGCCTCTGTAACAGACTGAGGGATGTCCTTTGGTCCCTGGAATGCCCCGCATACAAAAACACCTCTTCGTGTAGTCGCTACAGGTGCAAAACTATCTGTCATGGCGAAATTGTATTTATCCAGCTCAATCCCGAGGCGTTTCCCCAGTTCTATGCTATCCTTTCCTATCTGAAGGCCGGTTGAGAGCACTACGAGGTCAAAGATCTCGCTCTTCAATTTACCGTTGTTATCGACATAGATGAGCTCAAGGTTGCCGTCTTCCACCGGATTTACGGTATGAATGCGCGAACGGATAAATCGTACACCGTACTCATTACGGGCCCGGTTATAATATTCCTCAAAATCCTTGCCATGGGTACGTATATCCATATAAAAAATGGTCGACTCCACGCCCTGCGCATGTTCCTTGGCAATGACCGCCTCTTTGATGGCATACATGCAACAGACTGAAGAACAATAGCCGTGGTCACACCGATTGATATCCC
>JAJSZR010000142.1 GCA_030262715.1 Deltaproteobacteria bacterium | reverse complement strand
GTTAGCCCTGTATTTCATTGTTTTTATTGGTTAAATCCAGCAGCCTTTTCAGGTTGCTCTCAATGTACTCAAGCAACTTTGTAGATAGATTTTCGTCCACGAGATCAAGGCCGTAATGACTTGCTATGTAACTGAATGCGAATGACATTTGAGGGATATCAAATAGGTCTCCAACAATCTCTTTCGTTGCCACATAACTCGATAATGCGGCTTCTGTAGCTTTTTCTAAATTTCGTTTTGTATTTTTTACCCCTCTAAATTTCAGACATATTGCTGGACCAAGATGAAAGAGATCTTCTGGATTAATTTCCTGACCAACAAGCTTCCCAAATGGAAGGGTTTCATATGCATCACAATATGCTTTTGCAATCTCTTCCAGCCACGCTTGTTGGGTTGGTGGTATTTTATTTTTGGCGTGTACCATGTCCTGTCATTTTATATTGGCCAACGCCGGTTACGGCATTTTTTAGATAGTTGAATCAGAAAAGATCATCATCTTCAGTTTGATCCATATATTCCCACATTTCATTCTGATGAAGCCATATTGGATCAGCATTTCTTCTGATGAACTCATCTGCATCCATGCCGTCTATTGTGGCAGGCCTTTTGACACGCTTTTTTTGCTTACCATTCATAAAAATGGTCGTAAGCGTTCACAGGGCACCGCATCTGCTTTGTTGTCGGGCACTTGAAGTACAGGGAGTACGTCTGCGCACCCTCCGCCTCGCATCTGCAGCACCCTGTAAACACTTACAGTTCTGTGGGTTGCGGTAAAACGGGCGTTGTAATCCTGTGAACGGTTAAAAATGGTCATATATTCTTTTTGTCTCTTTTTCTTTGCTGCCTTTTGGGCAGGAGATAGTTTTTTCTTTTGTTTAGCCATATGTATGAATAAATAATTTTCTTGGGCTCGATTGAGATAACCTGGTCTGGTCTCTACGCGGTAACAGGCCCTCTGGTTTGTGGCCGCTCGCTGGTGCCCTGACCTTCCACATCGTTATTATTCCATGCATAAATTCCTGACAAGTTTTCTCTGCTATTTTATTTTCTGCTTTCTGTATATCATGTCATAAGGGCCGGGGATGCTCGTCGATGCCCACATGGACGAGGTAAGGCTTATTTCTTTACGAATCCTTAGACCGGATATATCCTTCCGCCTTGCAGCCTGTAACACTTATCGGTCAATGCTTCTATTACAGACGGAATCTGCGAGATCATTATCCAGGCCTTTGCCGGATAGTTCTGCAGTACCGAAATGAGGCGATCTGTGGTCTTTTCGTCAAGACCGGTCGTGGGCTCATCCAGCAAAAAGATCTCAGGCCTCATGGACAATATGGTCGCCGTTGAGACAAGCCGTTTTTCTCCGCTTGAGAGTTGATATGGAACCCGGTTTCTGAGATGGGATATCCCCAGTTCATCCAGTGTCCGCTCTGCCCTCTCTGTTGCCTCCTGATGTTTCATTCCCATATTTAACGGTCCAAAGGCCACGTCTTCTATCACGCTCGGACAGAAGAGCTGGTCGTCAGAGTCCTGGAAGAGCAAGCCAATCGCGCGACGGATTTCCTTGAAGTCCTGTTCTGTTTTGCGCCTTTTCCCGAATATGTATATTTCACCTTTATTAGGCTTGAGAAGGCCCAGGATTATGTGAAATAAAGTCGTCTTACCCGTACCGTTTTCTCCTAAGAGACCGATTTTATCACCCTCTTCCAGGCATAAGCTGAGCCCTTCCAGCACCTGATTTCCATTTGGGTATCGAAAGGATATTCCATCAAGATCTATCAGCGACATGGATTTAACCACTCAACCCCAATGATGAGAAAAAGATATGCAGACGTGAAGCCCACCAGACCAAGGTCTCTGCCATGGAAGCGAAAATGCGAAAGCAGCCAGAAAGTGCCGTCAAAACCGCGACACAACATTGCCTTGTATACCCTCTCGCCCCTTTCAAGGCTTTTGATAAACAAGGTCCCGATGAGATAGGCATAAGTTCGATAGGTATGCAGGTTGGACCCGGGTTCAAATCCCCGGACCTTGATGGCGTGTTTCATGCGATGGAATTCAGAGTCAATAACGTGGAAGTACCTCCAGGAAAAAAAGAAGAGTTGCACCATCTTGGATGGGATTCTGAGATGTGCCAAGGCATGGGCCAGTGAAAATATGGTCGATGTTGAAAGCAGGGCCAGGTTTGCCAGTATTATTGCATTGCATTTAAGACTTATTGACAGGGCGAGTTTCAGGCCCTCAGATGTAATCACAATGGGGCCCAAGTGGGTAACGCCGGTCCCGGGTGTTGTCCAGGGGAGTATGAGCCACAACATCAGGACAAAGAGATTGACCACAAACAGACGACGAAATACTTCCTTAAAAGAAAGGCGAGCGGCTATTACCAGGAACAAACCACCCAAAAGGGCGAGAATCTGTCCTTCCAGACTTCCAAGTCCCACTGTTACAACGGCATAGCCCCCGGCGAGCAGTATCTTTACCCTGGGATCCGCGGAATGGAGTAAGGAGTCTCCAGAGGCAAAACGTTCGCAGGTCACTTCTTGCGCTTTCTCTGAGCGAGATAAATTGCCAAACCCATCAAGCCGGCAATATATCCGAGCCCTGCAGCCACGTCTCTAAAACAAACCCTATCACCCTGTTCAGCTAATCTCAACAGTTGTTCCTTTATAGGATTGAGCTTGCGGTCAAGAATCTGTTCAAATTCCGCACTGGTAATGGTTACATTTCCTTTATATGCATTTTCAGCCGCCTGCCCGGCTTCCTGGTCGGCACCCTCTGATTTCATGCCTTGTACAGATACCAGTGCCTCAGCCCGGTGGCCCATCCCTGCCTCCAGGACGAGGCGGTACTCTCCGTTTCCGGGTGGCTTATAGGAGAATTTGCCTTTTTTATCGGTCATTCCATGAAAGACCTCTTTGTCTTCGGAGTCAAGGACCAGGATGGTGGAATTTACGGCCCTGGTACCGGTTGAAAAGTATCCTTCAGCCAGAATCATCTTACCGTCATACCAGGCAAACAGGTTGACCCTGTGGGCATGGGCCTGGCTGCAAATAGCAATCAGAATCGAGATGATAATTATGGAAACAAGCCCCAATCCTAAAAATCCGGAAGGGATATTGCCTTTTATTATTTCAGGCTTTGTTTTTAAGAGAAAGGAGATTATCAAAACAGAAAGTATACCTTCAGCAATGGCAATCGGTATGTGGGTAAAGAAAATGAGCTTGCCCACCACAACAAAGGACTCTCCTGATAATGCCAGAGAGCCTGCTACCATGGCTGCACTCAGGACAATAGCGCCTGCTCCGGCAATGGCTGCCATCACCATTGCAAACAGGCCTGAATTAATTTGTAAGACAGGTCTTGCGAGGGCACCCATTATTACGGCAGGAACAGCCATGTTCATTGTGTTGACACCAAGGGTAGTAAGACCGCCAAACTGAAAGAGCACGGCCTGGAAAAACAGGCCGATGAAGATTGCAGGAAAGGCGGTCCACCCCAACAGAATTCCCAAGATTCCGTTAAGTATCAGGTGGGCGCTGGAGGGACCTACGGGAACATGTACAAGTGATGCCACAAAAAATGCGGCGGTAAGCAGGGCCACCTTGGGTATTTCCTGTGCATTCATACGGCGTAACCCGATAGCCAGGCCCAATACTGTTCCAGCCCCACCGGCCAGTAACACAGGGGCTGCCAAGACCCCTTCTGAAATGTGCATTTTTTACCTCATTTGTACCCTGTAATCGCATAAGTTTTCGATTCGGGAACGAGCAATTTTTCGCAAGGTCAAGGAAACCGAGGGATTGCGCGGAGGCATACTTTTTGTATGTCGCACAAGCAATCCTGAAGGTTGACGCTGAGATTGCGAAAAAGGGCCGTTCCCCGGACGAAAACTACTTCATATCCGCCACATATACCCATAAAACAGCGCCCAGCTCAACGGAGACCTTTCTGCCCTCGTGGTCCATTTTTTCGCTTGCTTCATTGAGTGCAGCAAATCCCCACCATCCCTCTCTCGGCATGGCGTAGGAAAAGATGCCCTGGGAATCAGTGTGTACTACCTGGGTGATATACGGGGCTGCCGGGGCCTCAACCTTTTTGTCCTTGTTATAAAACTCTATCTCAATCTCACTGTTCGGCGCCGGCTTTCCGTCCAGGAGGACCTGTCCGACAAAGAGATTGCCTGTCCACAGGCCGTAGGGCCGAGTCAGAGGTATGATCTCAGTCTTCAGGCCAACCGGCTGGTCCCAACCTTCTTCCAATCCGAATGCATTTACGACTACTTTGGTAAAGTGTTGGATATAGCAGTCTTCCGCAGGCTCCCAATAGGGCTGGGGCACAAAGTAGAAGACATGGTCTCCGGGACGCTCCAGATCCGCGGTTCCGATCCAGATTGTGCACCCGCCTAAGGTTTGTTTTTTCAGGCTGTTCAAAAGGTCCTTATTCTCGCCCTTTACGAACACTGCAAAACTCTTGGGTCTTTCGAGTTCCATGAATCCCTGTTCAAAAGGGTGCATAAATTGACACGAAAGGGTGATTTTGCGGGATTCATTACCTTCCACGATATCATCAGATGGTAACAACACCCCGAAATGGGCCAGGCAAATGCAAGGGGCCAGCCAGCTAAAGGCGACAATCAGAAAAAAATAAAGAGCGGTTTTTTTGAAAAAAGATTCCATTGGTAATACCCCCTTAGAAGAAATGAATTGGAGTGAGTGTAAAAGATATTATTTAGGTAGTCAATATCTAAAAAAAGTGGCACTGACAAGACGGTTTTAAAGCCTTGCCAAAATGCGCTTGACATCATTCTGAATTGTGTTAAAAAATTGCCCACATATGGGCCGTTAGCTCAACTGGGAGAGCAACTGACTCTTAATCAGTAGGTTAGAGGTTCGATCCCTCTACGGCCTACCAATAAAAACAAGCACTTAGCCCGAGCGTCCTGAATGCATTTCGCCGTCTATAAAGGTCGATTCGCGCTGAATTTTACTGAAATCTTCACCGGTTAGCGATTCTGGCAAGTATCTTGGCACAAACGTATCTCTGTCGCCCTATGGTATGGGGTTAATGAAGAATTACTGCGGGCTCTTAATATCCATCAAAATTTTCATGGACAACCGGCCCATACACCGGTTTTTATTGGCTTTTTGTTTCGAGGTCCCATGTCTTGCTTCCAAAGACCTAGGTGCTTGAAAGATGTGGAAGCATTTAGAACGACGCCTATATAAAAGAAGGCCTGTCAACCTAAATGCTGAAATTGGAGTTGAGGTTAAAAAAGGGGGTGTAGCTAAAAAACATCTTCTTCCAGTCAAGGTCATCAACCTTTCTCTGCAAGGATGCTATTTTATCACTAACACTGTCCTACTTAATGGAAAACATCTATTTTTGGAAGATATTGGGTCTAATGAGATTGAAATCCAAATCTATTTACCCAGAAATCTAATTAAGACACTGGCTAAAGTCATTTGGTTTGATTATACGGAAGAGTACAAAGGATTCAAGGTGGGATTAAGTTTTGAATTTATGAAAGACGTCAATCTGAATCTTTTAAAACAATATCTCTCCTTAAAAGATAGTGCTTCAGAAAAATAGGAGCATCAGCCCAATAAAGGATGGCGGGCAGGTCAGACAGGAACTCATCGCACAGACATTCTTGCCTACATGATTATTCGATCTCAACCGGGCCTTTAGAGGGCACAAATAACAATTACGCTCCAACGTCAAGCTTATGGGTTCCGAGACCATGAGTTTTTTAA
>JAJSZR010000141.1 GCA_030262715.1 Deltaproteobacteria bacterium | reverse complement strand
TAAGCGTTCACAGGGCACCGCATCTGCTTTGTTGTCGGGCACTTGAAGTACAGGGAGTACGTCTGCGTACCCTCCGCCTCGCATCTGCAGCACCCTGTAAACGCTTACAGTAGGGTTCACAGGGCACCGCATCTGCTTTGTTGTCGGGCACTTGAAGTACAGGGAGTACGTCTGCGTACCCTCCGCCTCGCATCTGCAGCACCCTGTAAACGCTTACAGTTCGGTAGGTTGCGGTAAAACGGAGTAATTAAATTCAAGATCAACAAATCCTGAATCCGCATATGACAGGACACAAAGACTCTGCCCGCAAAAAGAAATTCTGGGTCTGCCTCATCGCCCTGGGGACTTCTTCCGTATCAGTTCAGCTTATAATGATCCGGGAGGTCATGTCCACCTTTGGCGGCAATGAGTTAGTCATAGGCCTTGTGCTTGGAGTATGGCTCCTGTTTACAGGTCTTGGCAGCGCCCTTGGCGTACCCGTTGCCAAAAGGGCAAGGCCGGAAAGGGCGCTTTTTGCGGGTCACATCCTGGTCGGGGTTTTACCTTTTTTCCAGGTTGCGGCTGTACGAGCCCTCCCGCTTTTTTGGGTACGGGGCGAAATGCTGGGCCTTACTTCGGCCATTTTCTCAAGCACCTTGATCCTTATCCCTTACTGTCTCATCGCAGGCGGGATGTTACCCATAGCAGGGGCCCTGCTCAAGGGTAAGGATACTACAAGCAGGGTGTACATTGCCGACACCCTGGGAGATATTTCCGGTGGTCTCTTGTTCAGCCTTGTCCTTGTTTATACCCTCTCCCACTGGGACAGCCTGATTGTTCTTGGTATGCTGAACCTGCTTGCCGGTGCCATGATGACCTCATACGCAGGCCTTCCGGTGCTGGCCCTGCTGGGGATCGGCATGGTGGCAGCCGGGCCTCTTGATCTGTCCACGCTTTCGTTACGCTTCCCAGGTCAGGAACTGATCATTCATAAGAACACACCCTTTGCGCAGCTTACCATCTCAAAGACCGGCGAGCAGCTCAATGTCCTGCAGGACGCAATCCCCCTGTATTCAACCGGCGACCTTGATATGGAATCTGTGGCCCATCTTCCGCTTTGTCAGATTGAACAAGGGGCCAATATTCTCTTGATCGCAGGAGGGGTCTTTGGGACCATTGAGGAGATTGCCAAACACAAACCGAAGCACATAGATTATGTCGAGCTTGATCCCGCGATTCTCGAACTGGATAAGCTGATTGACAAGAGCCTTTCCCATACCTTTGTCAAGGTACATGTTGGTGATGGACGCCTCTTTGTAAAGCAGGCATCAATAAAATACAATGCCGTTATTATAGACCTTCCAGACCCGGAGAATGCGCAGCTCAACCGTTTCTACAGCCAGGAATTCTTTCATGAAGCAAAATCGATTCTCACGGATCACGGGGTACTTGCATTCACCCTTGTGGGTGCTGAGAATTATCTTGAAGAAAAGGGCCTGGCTGTGAATCGTTCAGTTTATGCTGCCCTGAAAACTACCTTCAAGCATATTCTGGTCTTTCCCGGAATCACCCATTATTACCTGGCTTCCGATGCCCCTTTAACTACCGGCATTGCAGGAGTGCTGGCCGGACGCAAGATCGTCACAAGACGCCTGGTGGATTATGAACTGCCCAGCATGACTGATCCATTCCGCATGGACATTCTCAGGCGTCTTCTTATCGAAAAAAAAGTCTCGCCAAACAGGGACCTCTCTCCCTCTGCCTTCGGGCACCTTCTGGATATGTGGATGAAGAAATCCGAGAGCCCAAAGACGCTTCAATACGTCATGTTTGTGTCGATCCTGGCATTTGCGGTCCTTGTATGCCGCAGGGATCTGCTACGTTTTACGATTATGACCTCCGGATATGCAGGCATGGCCTTTGAGTTGTCCCTTCTCCTCCTGTTTCAGGTCATATACGGTTATGTATACTTGCGAATCTGTATCTTTATAACCCTTTTTATGATAGGATCTGCCTTAGGTGCCTTTGCATCCGGAAGATTAAAAAAGGACACATTTTGGCAAGTGCTTGCTACTGACTCGGCCCTTATTGCACTGGCTGCACTGGCCTGTGTTGCAACCCTTACCGGGGTTGGCGCAAAGGGCCAGATTTCTTTGTTTGCCATGCAGTATATCGTGATTCCATCTTTGATCTTTCTTGTGGCCTTTGCAGCGGGGTGTCAATTTTCCGCTGTCTCTCGCATGGCCATGGGCACCGGGGCGGAGATTACGGGTCGCCTTTATCTGGCAGACCTTGCAGGTGCAGCCTGCGGTACTATATTGACAGGACTGCTATTTCTCCCCAAAATCGGAATCATAGGCGTTATGGCCTCAGTGCTGATACTCAAAGGGCTTAGTCTTGGGTTTAATGTATGGCAGAAGAAATGAAAACAACCCGCAGACATTTCATTAAGACAGCCTTTTGCGCAACCTGTGGTACTTTGCTGTTTCCATGGGAGTGTGTATGGGCCAAAGAGCATTTTTCTTCAACAGATCCCCATGTAAAAGAAGCATATTTCTATAAACAGCTTACCGATGGAACGGTCCAGTGCAGCACATGCCCCCACGAATGTGTGATCCTGCCCGGCAACCGCGGAAGATGTCGTACAAAGGTCAACATAGATGGAAGACTCTTTTCCATCTCCTATGCCAACCCCTGTGTGGTACATGTTGATCCGGTGGAGAAAAAGCCGCTTCTGCATTTTTATCCAGGGAGCAGGGCCTTTTCTCTCGCAGTAGCCGGATGCAATTTTCGCTGCCTGAATTGCCAGAACTGGGAGATATCTCAAACCAGTCCGGACAAGACCCGCAATTACAACCTGCCCCCTGACGAGGTCGTCCTGGCGGCTTCTAATTACAGATGCAAAAGCATTGCCTATACATATTCCGAGGCCACAACTTTTTATGAATATATGGTGGATATTTCGGCAAAGGCAAAAGAAAACAGAATAAAGAATATCTGGGTAAGCGCTGCATATATTAACCAGCCAGCCCTGAACAGGCTGTGTGATGTGATCGACGCAGCCAGTGTCAATCTGAAGAGCTTCTCAGACAAGATCTATCAGGATCTGAACGGCGGGCATCTTGAGCCGGTCCTTGAGACCTTCAAGACACTGCACCGGCGAGGCATCTGGATGGAGATTATAAACCTGGTCATTCCGACTTATACAGACAACATAGAAATGATCAAAAAGATGTGCGGGTGGATTGTGGATAACCTCGGGCCTGAATATCCCCTTCATTTTTCGCGGTTTTTCCCTCAGTATAAGCTTGTCCATCTACCTCCCACACCTGTAGAGGTCTTGGAACAGGCCAAAGAGGTGGCCTTGAAGCAAGGGCTTTATTACGTTTACATCGGCAATGTGCCCGGTGGATGTGACAAGACTGTTTGCCCTGGTTGCAAGCGCACGGTGATTCAAAGAAGGGGCTATACGCTGCTGGAAAACCATGTGGAAAACGGAAAATGCAAGTTCTGCGGAACCTCAATCAGTGGCCTGTGGGATTGATGAAAATGACATTTCTCGGCATCCTTCATCCACCAGTTTACACTTTTTCGAAAAAGCGTGTATTATCAAATTGAATGCCGATGTCCAAACTGGAAATTCGAAATTCGAAATTAGGTAACGCATCTACATCTTTTTTGTGTTTTCCCAATTTCAAATTTCAAGTTTCAAATTTCGCTGCCAAAATACAAGATCAACAAAGTTTAAACTATTTTTGACCTGTCGTGAAGGATGGCCTATTCTCTAATGAATCTCTCTTACAAAATAAAAAAGACCGGGTCTGCAATTATGGCCTTTGTATTGGCATTTATCGTTGGCTGGCCCGGGGAACCCTCATTCGCCTCTGACGAGGCAAGCCAAACAGTACGGCCACCGGCGGTTGCCGGCCAGTTTTATCCGAATGATCCTGAAGAGCTTCGTAAGATGGTCAGGACCCTTTTAAGAGATGCATCCGGTCTTGACATTCATGGAACAATCCGGGGTCTGGTTTCTCCCCATGCCGGATATATTTATTCGGGTATTGTCACTGCTGCAGGATACAGGCAGATAGACCCTTCCACCAGGACTGTGATACTCCTTGGACCGAGTCATCGATTTCCCTTAAAAGGGCCGTCCATTTCCTCAGTGACAGCATACCGGACTCCCCTGGGAGATGTTTCGCTGGCACAACTGGCTTTCAGACTGAGGAAACTACCCATTTTTGAATCTGTCACTGAGGCCCATAAGATGGAACATTCCCTTGAGGTCCAACTCCCTTTTCTTCAGGTGATGCTGAAGGCATTTGAGATTGTACCGATCCTGGTAAACAGCGTAGATCCCAAGGCCCTTGCCGCAGCGATTGCTCCATACATTGACAACAATACCCTGATAGTGGCAAGCTCGGATCTTTCTCACTACTATCCCTATGAAAGGGCTGTTTCCCTGGACCGGATCTGCACCAGTGCCATCACCAACGCCGAGTTTTCACGTATGCCGCTGTGCGAGGCCTGTGGTAAGCAGGCAGTTATGACTTTGATGCGTATTGCCGAAAACAAGAACTGGGACGCAAAATTGATCGATTATAAAAATTCCGGCGATACCGCTGGAGACAAGGACCATGTTGTGGGATATGCAAGTATTGCCTTTGTGGATAGAAAGAAGGAGTCTAAAAAAATGAAGGAATCCATATCTATCCAGGATAAGAAGGCCCTTCTCAGGCTTGCCCGCTCTGCTATTGAGGCAAAGCTTGTGAAAGACATCAAGGTGGAAATGCCTGGGTCCTCTCCCGCTCTGGAGGGAGATAGGGGTTGTTTTGTCACATTACATAAATACGGGCAACTCCGGGGATGTATAGGAACCATAGAGCCTGTGTCGTCTCTTTTGGAATGCATAGAAAAAAACGCCCAAAACGCAGCTTTCAGAGATCCGAGGTTTCCGCGCCTGAGTGCAGAGGAACTGCCTGAGATAGACATTGAGGTGAGCGTCCTATCCGTACCGGAGGGACTGAGGTTCAAGGATGGAGACGATTTGAAGCGTCAGCTTCGACCCCTTGTCCACGGTGTAATTCTGTCTCATGGAATGCACCGCTCGACCTTCCTTCCCCAGGTCTGGGAGCAGTTGCCGGACAAGGAACAATTCCTGGGACATTTGTGTCTTAAAGGCGGCATAGCAGCAACTGCATGGCATGATCCAGCTACCAGCGTAGAGGTATATCAAGCCGAGGTCTTTGGCGAAAAGGATTTCAAGTGAACCTTTACTGAAATAGCCGGACATCTTGGCCTCTGTTATTTTACGGGTCCTTAGTAATTATTTTCGCGTTTTTTCCAGCAGAAAATTCTGAAGCACAATCACGAAAACACGAAAGATTGAAAACACGAAATATAACAGCAACTGAACCACCAATGGCATCACGCAAAATTCGCACGATAATGTTAGTCGTGCCGCTCCCTGATTGCTACCACCGTTCTTCGCATAATTCACCTCCCTACTCAACTATTTCATGGGTAAATTGAGCGATTAGCCTTTAGCGATTAGCTATTAGTTTAATGATTACAGGATGTTTTGCTATTACAAACATTTACCCGTTGGGTGTTATTTCTAATTTGCCTTTTGTTTTTTTTCTTCAAAAAGGGCTTCCACTTTCTTCCATCAACACCGATTTTCATTCAGATAATCATAGTACCATTAGGAGACCGTTCCCTGCACGTATCGTATTTTTGTTCCGGTTTCTGGTAATTTTTTCTTTTGCATTTCCTGTATAACCCTACAACGACATTTTGCTCAGCGGCCCATTTCTTCGACCTTCCTTTTTCGATGCGACTGATAAGCAAGCTGATTCCTGTACTGAATCCAGCGCACCAGTTCCAGCG
>JAJSZR010000140.1 GCA_030262715.1 Deltaproteobacteria bacterium | reverse complement strand
GCAATCTTGGCTTTTAGTCCTTTACTGTAAAGTTTTCTCTTCATTAAATTCCCCTTGAAACAGTCTGTTTTCTACCTTAACATACTGTCTCATTTTAGGGGTCCACTATAATGTTATATAATTCAGCCACTGATATCTTTAGTCTGTTTTTTTCAATCACAGCATACATTTTTTATAATCCTTTATCATGGTCCTATTAAGTTGTGCCAACAGCAGTGAAATCTCTTTTTGCAGAACCTAACCCGGACAAGCCGGAACCAAACAGGTTTGAAGATAAAAAAATTGATCACGAAAGCACGAAAATACGAAGACACGAAAGCCTGAATGTTGTTTTATTTCGTGCTTTCAATCTTTCGTGTTTTCGTGATTGTGTTTCAGAATTTTCTGCCACAAAAAACACGAAATTTAGAACTAAGGTACTAAAGTGCTATGTTAGAAAATATATTCTCCTGATCCATTCAACTTAGATTATATACGACAAATACTGAAGAGGTTTAACCGCAATGTGTTTCACTTATTTGGTGAAATCAATTTGAGAAAAATTGGTTTAACAAGCTGTTACAACGTCTGGCTTTTTTCATGGGATGTTGATCCGATCATTTCTGTTTGACATGCTGCAGGCAAAATACGATTCTTTTGCACATAATATGTGACTACAGGGGTGGACATGAGACGAAATTTGACCCTTTCTCTCGACGAAGACGTTCTGTATAAGGCCAGGATGGTTCGCCAAAAAAGAAAAACCACGTGGACCCTGAACCCAAAAATGTCCAAAAATAATAGCTCCTAAACGGGGCTATTTAAAGAAGTCTGGAATCCTCAAAATGGCGAGGGAAAAAGGTGTGTCAAGGCTAAAGGAGGCGAGCAAGGCTCGCCGCCCTCTGTGTCCTATTTCAATATAAAGGTAATCGTAACGACAACGTTTTTTCCTCCTTCCGGCGTCGGAAAGCATAGCTTTTTGAGCTTTTCAACAATACATCGTTCAAGCTCTTTTCTATTCTCCTGACTTGTATTCACCTTCACCCCTGTGACTCTACCTTTTGGATCAATAACCAACCTGAACTCTAGCTCAACTCTTTGGCCGGACTGCTTCCATAATGCATATTTATTGCACTGGTTAATGGAGTTAAGATGCTCTTCCATCACTCTTTGAATGGACTCCTTGGACAAACCCTCGGTAACAGCAATTTCTTTCAGCTTGATCGGCATTTTCTCAAGAACCGGTATCTCGATCGAATGCTTGAAAGCTAATGGGTTATAATCTTCCTTGTATTTAAGATCTTCTTCCCTTACGATGCTTTTGTGCGCCGCGTTAGAAGGGGCAAGAGCCGTATAATTACCAAGCCACTTTGATACAAGAAATTTGTTCCCTACCGCATAATCCGAAACGCCCTGGGGCAACGGAAGGGGTTGTTTTACTGTGATTGCTTTACCATCCTTCAGGCGTACCTGCGTATCAATGGCAACAAATGATGTGTAGGCGGTCAATAGATTGTAAGTCAGGCCCAGATTCGTGACTTCCATGACCCGCTCATCTTGTGGACGCAGTTTGTTGTAATCGGAGAGGATGGCGATCCGGTGCCGTGCCCACAAATAGCGCAGGGCCGAATTTGTCTTCAAAGGTTTTATTTTACCCACATCCACTTCCTTCATGAAGGAGCCGTCTCCGGCAATTCCTTTTAAGTGGATATTGCCCTGGGGCCTGCCGCGCCATTTGCCGAAGATTATGACGGGGCGATCAGCCAATACGTCAGGAATGCTGGGGGGCTCCACATCATAGACCTCGAAATCACCAAAGTCGGTCTTGATTCCTGTCAACACAGGTGACTGGATGAGTCTTCTGAACTTCTCTGCTTTAATGGCTGCTTCTTCAGGCCTGATTATGACAAAGGGCTCGCCCATGCCAACCCTTGCCATCCCTTGGATAATATGGCGGTTGACACTCGATCCTATCCCGAATGGAAACATATTGGCATTGCCGAGATTGTTCCGAATCAGGTCAAAGGCCTCTGCTTCAACAGAGACATAACCGTCCGTAGCAATAACAACACTGCGCGAGTATCCTTCGGTCCTCGGCAGGGAAAGGGCCCTTTTGAGTGCCGGTAACAGCTCTGTGCCCCCTCCACCACGCTGGCGCTCAATCATGTTTATGGCATGGCCGATGTTTTTCGGCGTGGCGGGCAAGGACTTTTCTGACATAACGGATGAGCCTCCGGCAAATAGCAACACATTGAATCTGTCCGTTGGACGAAGGCTGCCGATCAGATCTTTTAGGAGCTTCTTGGATATATCCAGGGGGAAGCCATGCATGGAGCCAGAGACGTCAACGATGAATATATATTCCCTCGGGGGAATCTCATGGTCGGTTACCCGCTTCGGGGGTTGCAGCATGAGAAGGAAAAAATTCTCTTCCTCTCCTTCAAATAAAAGAAGTCCTGTTTCAATCTTCCCACTGGCGAGGCGGTATTTCATTACAAAATCGCGGTTGCCACCGTATTTCTCAGATCCATCCAGCTTTATTGAGGCAAAAGCAGAACCGTTATAATTGATATTCACCTTGTGCGAGGGGCAGGTGATATCCTGGATTGGAAGGCCTGCAGCCACGTCTAACGTAATGTCAAACGTATAAGTCGGAGATTCTCCCTCGTGGAGGTAAGGATTTTCTATCCACTTCTCCTGTGCGGTGGCTTCTGCCGCCGGCTTGTTGGAGTAGCGAGGACCTACAACGGTGGGATAAACGAACTCATAAACAGCGTCGGTGGGAACAAGCAACTCGGTATATTTAAGTTCCACTTTGATAACATCTCCCGGCAAGATGTTTGCCACGTTCATCTGAAATACATTGGGCCTTTGCTGTTCCAGGAGCGATGCGCTTTTGCCTGCCTCTTTCGCCTTTTCGTATTCACGCCGCGCCTCTTCACGCTTGCGGATTTTTGCGGTGATGGTTCGCTCTCCGATCATCATTTTCATCCCGTAAACTGCAGCCCTTGTGGAGGCCGGAAAGACATAGATGGCCTCCAAAGGCCTTTTGCCTTCGTTCTTGTATACCTGTCTCACAATCACATCAGCAATGACACCGGAGACATTGACTTTCGCGGAAGTGGACTTGAGGGGCAGTTGGTCCACCTCGGGGTCATCGCTCTTTACAAGGAAATAGGGTGATAATGTTCTATCAGCGTCCTTTTCCGGCTGTGCATAAGCCACATTGGCGAAGAGTACAAAAAGAGCAACAATCAGCAGCGTCCATTTTTTCCTTTTGTCTGTCATTTTTTTTACCTCATCACTCATTTCTGAATTGGAAACCGGGCTGTGCCCATCCTGAGTTTCCGGATTGACACTAGGTGTCTTTTGGTCTGTTGCTACATTAGACAAGGAAGGATCAAAAAAGTTCCTAGAAAATACTCTTTGAATTAGCCACAGACACACACAGACGAATTTTCATGCTCAGGGATGGCTAAATTCCCCATCATGACTATTTAGGTACGATACAAATCGGATGCGAATTCGAATGATCTCTTCGTCCTTTTCCGATATGCTTGGCGGGGGAGTCCGGAAGGGTCCTAAATGCTTTAACTTTTCACAAAATGCACTGTAATGTTTGGCAGGGATCTCTGCATGGATGGATTGTGGACTCTCGGTCTGCTTTTCATATTCTACGGATATCACCTTGCCCCCTACAAGGCCTATGAGGTCTTTCACTCGGGAGAGTGCTTCATCAAAACGGGAAGGAGGCGATCCGACTTCCTCTTTCAATGCTGACATTTCTTCGGTGCCCCATGTAATGGATCGCTTTTCTCCTTTTAGTTTGCCCGGCTGGATCTCGTCATTGGATTCTGTCTCCCTGTATATCCTAGCTCTTGGCGGAGAAAGCATGTAAGTTTTTTCTTCTTGAATTGTCGCTCCTTTCTTTCGCGGGGCCGGCGCTGCTTCCAGGGCTGCACCTGGGGCATAAACCCTTTCAGGTTCATCTGTTCTCAGCAAAAGGGCCAACTCAATGGTTCGCCTCTCTCTTTTTGGTTGCTTTGCCGTTGGTTCCTCAAAAGCAGGTTCAGGTATGTACCCCTCCTTTTCAAGCCGTGATTCAAGGGTATCCGCAGTAATCTTTTTTGTAATCATTGACTTTGTAGAACCTATGGGAATGCCCGCCATCTCTCTTTCCGGTTGTTGAATGTGTATAATTGAAACGATCAAAAGAACCGTGGCCACAGCACCGGTCAATTCCAATGGGATCTTAATACGCCACGGAACGAATAAGATCCGCATTATCCTTCGAAACCAGGGGCTCGGCTCCATACGTTCATGGAGGTTCTCAAGAAAGTCATCTGGTGCATCAACGGCGTCAAGGGATCTCAATTCCTTAACCAACGCCTCAAGGGAATCAAGCTCCTCTTGACAGCCCCTGCAGGTCAAGAGATGTTCCTCTATCAGCGCTTTGGTTCTATGATCCAAGGTACCATCAATATACTCGGACAAGAGTTCCTTGATCTTGGAACAGTCCATTCTAAATTGCTCTCCCTAGCCTTTTTCTGAGACCCAGTCTTGCTCTGGCAAGCCTTGATTTTACAGTGCCCAGGTTAAGACCGGCAATACTTGCGATCTCCTCATAAGACAGGCCATCGATATCACGCAGGACAACCACCGTCTTTTGCTCTGATGGCAATGAGTCTACGGCCTTCCTGATAAGTGCCATTCTCTCTTTTCTTTCAAGCTCGATCACAGGGGAATGGGATTCATCTTCAATGTCTGTGGGAGGGTTGCTACCTTCTGATTTTCCCGGGCCATCGAGCCAAACCATCTTTTTCCTCAGCCTATATTCCAACGACTTGAGCCTGTTCTTGCATGTATTGACCGCAATCCTATAAAGCCACGTAGAAAATGTCGATTCGGATCTGAATTTATTCAAGGAACGATAGGCCCTTATGAATGCTTCCTGAGCGGAGTCGTTGGCTTCCTGGTAATCTCCAAGGAACCAGTAACACAAGTTAAACAATCTATCCTTGTGTTTCAGGACAAGTCTATCAAAGGCAGCCTTTTCCCCTGCCTGAAAGGCCTTAACCAGCGCTGAATCTTCGTGAGGTGCACTGGTCGACTTTTTCCTTCTTTCTTTCATCTAATTTAGACAATCTTCATACCGAGATGTTCCCCGGTAGTGTGTTCTAGGGGACGCCATTTCTGAATGAACTTGTTCTAGGGAACGTCGTGAAAGCGCCGGAATAAACCGCCATAGGGTAGGGGATGAACGAGCCCTGCATGAAAGAATTAGTTGATTCATCATGGCCACGAGTCATGCGCAGGCAACCCGAGGTTGCACGTGAAGCGTTGATAGGGGGAAGCGTAGGCCAGCCATTGAGCTTTGAAATCACCCTTTCGGGATGCCTACCTCATACGGCGGTAAGGAAGGCGATACGGTGTACAATGTTACTCATTGAGTTGTTCACCGCCTCCGCGGAGTCGGAGATCCTTTGCATGCGTGTACACCCTATCCCGATTTATTGAAAGTCAGCCGTTCAGATATTCAACTGGAGGTCGCGCGCGCCGTATTTCATCAACATAAAGGACGCATGTAGACATTTACTCACCCCAAAAAACAATAGCCCGCCAAAAAGCGGGCTACCGGGGTCTTGCACAGGCACTCTTAAGTGCTTGGAATGATATCTCGTTCTGCTGTGCAAAGATTATTCTTATATAAATATCATGATCACTTTTAACAAAAAAGTCAAAGAAAAAAATGAATGACTATTCATGCCCAAAGCACAGAAAATTTTTACCGTAAAAAGTTATCTTTGTCAATATTATCGACATTATTTCAGCACTGAAGCATGAGTCAAATCGACAGGGATCTGCACAAGGTCATAGGGAATTTTTCAT
>JAJSZR010000139.1 GCA_030262715.1 Deltaproteobacteria bacterium | reverse complement strand
CAGGCTTTCGAGGCATGTATTTTACCAGTAATGAGGGATCGGCCTGTGAGATCTTTGCAGAATACAAAATCGGTGACCACTGGCAAATCGCCCCTGGATATATGACCTTCAACGGTCCAGAGGATACCCGCCTGGGTCAATTTGAGGATAATGATATGGCCTATCTGAGATTGAGATATAGTTTCTAAAGAAAAGATTATCTCTCTACCAATTCAAGTTCTTTCTTGATCTCCTCGGCAAGCCAATGTCTGATCAGGGTTTGATACGGCATAGACTTCATGGTAGCCAGCTTCTTGATCGCTATGATCTGGAGCGGGTCTACCTTGAGCGTAATATTTTTGAGTTTCCTTCTGCGCTTTCCTGATAAGATATCCCGGCGAAGATGGTCATCTAAGCTGAGATCAACCGCCTCATCCGTGATTTCACGCAAGATGTTCTTACGATCATAGTACTCAACCCAGTTTGCCCCCTTTTTTTGTTGTTTATTCACTTTTTCCCTCTTTGTTTCTTGTAATATTGGATTTCTTTCTGGCTCATATCCCACCCGGTGATGGGTCGAGCGAGTCCTTTGGGCTTCAGATCAAAGACAATGGTCAGGTATCTTCCTTCAGTTATCGGCCCAAAGACAGCGTAGTGCCCTCTTTTCGTCCGTCTGAAAACAGGGCTGGTGGCAAAGACATCTTCAACCTCTTCAGGTTCTATTCCATGACCCAGTTCAAGATGTACGGCATTCCCTTCATCCCATTCGAAATCGGATATTCGCAAAAGATTTCTCCAAATTAAAGTCATACAAAGTATGACCTAATGTTCAAGTATTGTCAAGATGAAAAAAAGTCTGTCAGGAAGACTCTGTCAAAAATGGCTGTAGCTGCTCATAAAAGAGCGATTAATTCCGCTATATCCCGTTTTCAAGCCTTACTCTGCGACCTTAAACCAAATGAACCATAAGATTGTCCAACCTGTTTTTTCTTGACAGATTGAAATGTTTTTGTTATTGCAAATCAGTTTTTATAATACTTTGACTAAGGGTAACTCGTAGTATTTCGGATTTGGGATTTGCGGCTCACGCCTTGAAAACAATTTTGACAGGATAACAGGCCTGTCCTGGTGCGACTTACATAAGACATATTTTGGCTACTGTACTATTTCCGACTTGCATCCATAGACGACAGCCCTCCAAATTCAGGTCTGGGCCAGGGATAAACATGATTTGAAAATTAATTGTAACTGCTCAGATAGATAGACTGAAGGCTGAAGGTAAAAAAACAACGGCGTAGCCATTTATATCTTTTCGAGTGGAAAACATATAATTAGTGCCTGAACGAAAACCCCCTATTTTGAAATTTGAGTTAATGATTTCAGCAAGTTATAGCCCAAATTAGAAGGTTTTTTCCTTTTTTCAACTTGCATTTTTCAAAACCCGATGCTACTGTGAATTATTCGGATAATCCACAGTAGCATTGGGAGTATTGCATGGAACTTGAAAGACTTCTTAATCTCGCAGACCTTTTGACCAGGAAATCTTTTTTTCTATTTGGTCCCAGGGCAACCGGGAAATCAACTTTAATCAAACGGCAGTTGTCTGAAACTGCTACAGTTATTGATCTATTGGATTCCAGATTGTATCTGCGGCTATTGAGTTCTCCCCATGATCTGGAATCCATAATTTATTCCGGACACAAAACCGGAATTGTCGTCATTGATGAGATACAACGAATTCCGGAACTCCTCAATGAAGTTCACAGGCTAATCGAAAATAAAAAAATCACCTTCCTGCTCACCGGCAGCAGCGCCAGAAAATTACGAAGAGGAAAAGCTAATCTGTTGGCTGGTCGAGTATGGGAATCCCGCATGTTTCCCTTAACCTGGAAGGAAATAACTGATTTCAATCTTGACAGATTTCTTCACTATGGCGGTTTGCCTGCAGTTTATCTGAGTAATTATCCTGATGAGGAACTTGATGCGTATGTCAACACCTACCTGAAGGAAGAAATAATGGCAGAGGGCCTTATTCGAAAATTGCCGCCGTTTTCACGATTTCTGTGCTCCATTGCCCTGGCAAGTGGAGAGATGATCAATTTCACTAAACTAGCAAATGACTGCCATGTACCGCCATCTACAGTAACTGAATATGTGGGTCTTCTCGATGACACCCTGGTGGGCTTTCTTCTGCCCGCCTGGACAGAATCCCGGAAGCGCAAAGCGATCAGTACAGCGAAATTTTATTTTTTTGACCCAGGTGTGACCCACATGCTGGCAGGAACCAAGACACTTGACCGCAATTCCCACCTTTATGGTAAGAGTTTTGAACAATTCATAGGGATGGAGATACGGGCATATTTGAGTTACAGGCGAAAAAAACGTGAACTTGCATACTGGCGTTCAACCCATGGTTATGAGGTTGATTTTTTAATCGGCATAGAAACAGCTATAGAGGTTAAGGCATCACAAAAAGTGTCCGGCAGAGACCTCAGGGGACTGAAGGTTCTTAAAGAAGAGAATATTTTTAAAAATTATATTCTTGTAAGCCAGGATCCGATCAACACCCGTGACGACAATTTTCAAGCCCTCTACTGGGAAAAGTTCCTCGATGATTTATGGGCAGACAAATTTTGCTACTGATCCTTTTACCTTCAGCCTATCCACCTGAGTAGTCACCTATTACGAATATACTTATTGCTGTCCAGGTCAGCATCTTTCCCTTTCCCTTCAGACCAGCCGGACATACTCCCAGGCAAAAAAATTCAAAAATAAACGATACCGTTAAAAAAATAAATTCCTCCGTTAGCGGGATTTAATTTGGCGTGATTAAACCGTTAGCTCTATACGCGTAAGTGTAGGGGAGGCTTAAACCGACTTAAGGGGAGGGAAAATGAGAAATTTGATGAAGTCATTCGTAATAGGAGTTGCGGCTTTCTTAGTATTTGTTGCTTTGGTTCCATTTTCCGCAACTACCGCCGTGGCCCAGGAGAAGGCGGAGAGTACCGTTGCGGAAAAAGAAGTATCACAAGAGAAAAAACTGCAGAAGGAATATGAAATCGGGACCATGACCGTTACGGCCCAGAAAAGGGTAGAAAATGTCCAGGATGTTCCGGCGAGTATGTCTGTTTTCTCAGATATTCAGTTTGAAGATGCGGATATTAGAGATATTGTGGATCTTGTACATTTTAGTCCGAACATGCATATGAAAATACCCGGTACTGACAATATGATTGTCATCCGGGGGATCAGTACTTTTGATATGTCAAAATATTCACCCGTTGGATTTTATGTAGATGATATATGTTTTCCTGTCAATTATATGCAGAATCCCGAGCTGTTTGATATTGAGCGTATTGAAGTCCTCAAAGGTCCCCAGAGAACACTATATGGAAGAAACAGCGAATCCGGTGTCATTAATATTATCACCAAGCAGCCGGACAACGAGCTAAGAGAGAAAATCTTCGGCGAATATGGAAATTATGATACCTCCCATGGGAATATTGACAGCTATAGGGCTGGGGGCAGCATCAGCGGCCCTATAGTGAGAGACAAATTGTACCTGGGACTTTCCGGTCAGTGGGAAGACTCGGACGGTTTTATGAAAAATGAATATAACGACGATGACGAGGCCGCCGAAATAGATCACATAAACGGCAGATTCACCTTGCGATGGACTCCCACAGATAGGTGGGACATCTCCTTTATTGCCGATGGCGTGGATACCGATGATGGCATCGGTTATTACCGCTTTGAGAGCGGTATGGCTGAAACAGGCCGCCATAGAATAGCGTATGACGGCCCGTATCAATGGGAACAGGAAGGTAATGGTCAGACCCTGCGGGTTAAATATGAAGGGGATGCATTCAATGTCCTCTCGGTTACCGGCCGGCGAGACTTTGAGGACAAACATGGCGGAGATCTTGATTGTACTCCTTTTGCCTTACCATGGTCTGCAAATTTAATTCTCAAAAATGAAATTGAAACGGGAGCATTACGCGTTTGTCCATAAAAATCGTTTTGCTTGGTCTTGAGAAACATATTTTTCAAAAGTACTTTCAAATGTGCCATTAACAATTGAGCATCTAAGACCAAGCATGCCATTGCCATTGATTTTCAGCCACCACGCCCCACTTCTTTTCAACCTGGTATGGCAGATAAATTTGTTCGCTGATTCAATTCCTCCGCTGCCAATTGGATAGCCGCCAATTCGGTCACCGTGATAATGAATACGATCTTTGTTGTTGTTCAGATAGGTTATCAATTTTCTGATCTGCTCTTTGGCCTCTTCATTCCTGGATTTCATCTGCTTAAGATCACTGATTACGTAGCCAACTTCATGATGAAAGAGTCTGGCCATGGTGCTCTCTATCCATAGCAAGGTCTTGAAAGAATTGTCTTCAAGTTGAACCTTGGCCAGATCATGGACATGCTCAGCACAGTGGTAAAAATCCAGAATTTCACGTCCAGCAGGGAATGCCTCTTTCATGCAACGCCAAAGCCATGGGGCACCATCTCCTATAAGGGCAATTCGCACTTTGTCCGTTGGTATTCGTTGGGCCACCTTTTTTAAATCAATGGCACACTGGTCGGCATCCTGAATCTGATGCCAACTTGCAATTTGAACCATGTCATCCTTACCCAATGCATAAAGCCTGAAACCTTGCGCCTCCTTATATTCTCCAGGCCCTCATTTTTCATTCCTTTTGGCATGGGGGCGAGTTGGCATATGTGCTCCATCTGTGGCGGCTACCATTATCGGACGCCTGTTATCAGATGTGCTTAGACTGTCTATGCGCCTTTCGATCTCTTCAGCAGTCGGGATTATATCATCAAGAGTGAGGCTTTCGCTGAATTCTTTAAAAAGATCATGTAATATGTGATCACTGAAAGAAACACCTGTTGATTTTTCAAACAGTTCGCTGGCCCGTTCAAAAGGCATCTCTGCAAGGTATTCCAGGGCGAGCTGCTGCAGGTCATATTGCTTTCTTCGAGATGCGCCCTGATGATTCATCAAAGGGAGAAAAGCCCAGACCACAATCAACACAATAGAAATATGGCCTGTCCAACAGACTTGATCCTTGCCGGGTCTCAACTCTTCGGCTGCTGTTGCGTTTTTTCCGAACCTGTTTGCTACACCTTGGGCAATCACAGATTTTTTTCTCATAGCTCTCATGATGATGTACCCGGACAAAATCCTGCAAAAGCCCACCTAGAAAATCAGGCTTTTTTTCCTGGAAGGCATCACTGATTTCTTTCAGAGTAAGCGGTTTTCACGCGGCGCAAGCGCCTGCGCTGCGCGTCGGCTAAAAGCTCAGGGGCAAGACTGTCAACAAACTTGTCTAACTCTTTATGGGCCTTCTTACGGTACATTTCCAGCTTTGTATTGCAGGGAGAGGATGATAAGATACCAGCGACCATTATCACATCTCTCCCGTAGAAGTTGAAAGACGCTTTCGAAAATCAGGGACCAACGGATAAAGATATACATCTTTCTTGTGACCATGGTAGTAAAATCTTCCCTTCGTTTTGGCATGTCCGCTTGTCTAGCCAACCTTTATCCAATTTGCAGCCTGATAACAGGTGCCCCGAAAGCGGTCGGTCTCAACAAAGGTTTCCAGCAGGTAGAGAGGATGTCCATAAAATTTTTGCCAATCTTCGCTGACTGTCCTGACGCACAAAGCCAGTAGATGTGATGCCAGATTTTTGATTCGTATCCATGGCAGGATCAAAAATCGAGAATTATTCGCCACAAAGTGAATTTTATCGTTCTTTGTTTCCTGGATCCATCCCAAAAAATTATCTCGGCAGCGAATGCGAAATATACTGGAAGACCAAGACAGACATGCGATAGGCGTATCGTTAATCAACGCCAAGTATTTCAGGTGCGATCCAACTATGATTTTGTAACTCTTATAAT
>JAJSZR010000138.1 GCA_030262715.1 Deltaproteobacteria bacterium | reverse complement strand
TTATGAGTTCAACGTCAATGCTTGAAGTATATAACCTCAGGTACATGGGTAACCGATGTATTGGCATTATTTACCCTTAAAATCGGGTAACCTATGTATTGGCATTTGACAGGTAACCGTACAGGTCAAAATTTTGAAATAAAAAGCTTGCCATTCTAATATGTTAACAGGTCACGGCGCAATTTCTCAATAACTCAGGGTAAGATGTCTGGATTCCGGCGTTCGCCGGAATGACGTTTGGATGTAACTGCCCGTCATTCCTGCGAAATCAGGAATCCAGTGAATAGTCACAAAATGTAATTTACCCGAACTTATTGAGAAGTTACACGATTACCTTAAGACAACCATTTTCCTCCACCGACACCTCACATTCAGGAGGCACAAACACTGTGCATCCTTCATCTTCTATCACCACTGGTCCTTTGGCAAAAAAAGATTGCCAAAGGCTTTTTCGCTGGTAAACAGGTGCAGGAGCAGGGCCGGAAGACAGCAAGACGGTTCTTCTGGCAACAGGCGGCACAGGGGACACGTTTTTAACTCCCGGCAAGGAAATTTTCTCTCTTGGCATGATGGCTGAAAGTCTTACAGTCACCACTTCTACAGCAGGACCATTCTCCAGGGTGTATCCGTAGCGTTTTCCAAAGGCCTGGTAAAATTTTTCGGCCATGTCAGCCTCTTTGTCATAAGGAATGGTGAGATGAAAACTCTGTCCTTTGTAACGCAGATCAAGGAACGGCATAAACACTGTATCTCTGATATTCAGCCCCTGGCGTTGGAACGACTGCAATGCCCTTTCTTTAAAACGGTCTAAAATACGATCTACGACCTGTCCGGTTCCGGTATGCCATCCGGCAAAAACGGTTTTACCGAAATCAAGCCGCACTGCGGAAAGCAAAATCCCAAGAGCTGAAAACATGCCGGCCATAGGCGGGACAAGGACTTCCCTTATGCCGAGCTCTTTTGCAAGTTCGGCTGCATGAAGGGGCCCTGCACCGCCAAATGCCAGAAGGGTGCAGTCTCTCACGTCAATGCCCTTTTCCACAGTAGCCCTTCGAATCCCTCGCAACATGTTTGCATTGACCACGGAACGAGTGCCCAGTACGGCTTCTTCCACATCAAGATCTGCTGATAGTGCAAGAGAACGAAAGGCCCGGCCTGCCCTGTCCGGGTTGAGTGTGATGCCTGTGCCGGAAAAGGACCCGGGGTAAAGGAGTCCGGAAAGGAGGTTGGCATCTGTCACGGTCGGCATGGTGCCGCCCCTGTCGTAGCAAGCCGGACCGGGCACGGAACCGGCGCTTTGAGGGCCTACGCGGAGCGCCCCGCCCTTATCCATCCAGGCTATTGAGCCGCCGCCTGCGCCAATGGTGGTGATGTCGAGCGTGGGAATCCTGACGGGAAGCCCGTCTATCTCGCCTTCATCCGTCCACAAGGGGGCATTATCCACAATGGCCGAAAAGTCGGCGCTTGTACCGCCCATATCAAAGGTAATCAGGTTTTTTCTTCCTGTAAGCCTTGCCATCAAAAGCCCGCCGGATACACCCCCGGCCGGACCGGAAAGCAAGAGTTCAATAGGATGTATCTCGCCTGATGCAGCCACACCGCCTGCGGATTTCATGATATCGTAATCCCGAGGTCCTCCAACTTCCCTGGCAGCTTTACGAATCTCCTGCACGTAAGACTGGACAACCGGTTGAATAAAGGCGTTTACGGCCGTGGTCGACGCCCTTTCAAACTCCCTGAACTCGGGGATGATCTGTGAAGACCTGGACACGGGTATGCCGTGCTTTTTGAAGGCCTTTTCAAGGAGAATTTCGTGGGCAGGGTTTTTATAGGAAAACAGAAGACAGATCGCCACGGCCTCTGGGCAGGATTCCATAACATGATCCGCCAGTGCAAAGGCATCGCTTAAAGACAGGGGCAAGATCACAGTACCATCAGGGGCAAGACGCTCTGCAACCTCAAAGCATAAGTTATGACTCACCACAGGAGTTGTCCGTGAGCAATCAAAATCGTAGAGCCTCGGCCTTCTCTGCCTGGCGATTGAGAGAAGGTCCTTAAAGCCCCTGGTCGTGATAAAGGCGACTTTTGCGCCTTTTCTTTCCAGCAGCGCGTTCGTGGCAACGGTGGTGCCGTGAGAAAAGGATGAAAAATCAGCAAGGTCCCTGATGGTTTCAGTGACGGCACGGTCAGGGCTTTCCGGTGTGGAAAGGACCTTCCATCCCCGGACGTGGTTGCCGTCCAGAGTAACCACATCCGTGAAGGTGCCTCCGATGTCCGTGGCTACTCGCATGTCATTAACTAAATCCGTAACCGTTCACGGGGTTACAACGCCCGTCTTACCAAAACCACCGAACTGTAAGCGTTTACAGGGTGCTGCAGATGCAAGGCGGAGGGTACGCAGACGTACTTCCTGTACTTCAAGTGCCCGACCTGCCTGCCGGCAGGCAGGCAACAAAGCAGATGCGGTGCCCTGTGAATGCTTAACTAAATCCTATTATCTTTCCTCCTTGATAGACGCAAAAAGCCGCAACCCATGCAAGTGAGGTGCAATATGTAATGCTGAATAAAGTCCACTTAAAGGAACCGGTCTCCTGCTTGATGGTCGCTACTGTTGCAAGACATGGCAGATATAAAAGAACAAAGACCATTATTGCAAGGGCGGAAAGTGGCGTCATATCAGATGATAACAGTGCGTTCTTGAGAGTGTCTGATCCTTCATCTCCAGCGAGATAAAGTATTCCCATAGTACTTACTACGATTTCTTTGGCCACAAAACCGGTAAAAACGGCCACACTGCCGCGCCAGTCAATACCTAGAGGAGCAAACACGGGAGCGAGAGTTTTCCCCATACGACCCATATAGGACTTTTCCACCTCCTCTGATTTCCGGGCCATTTCAAGTTCTTCTATAGCAGCATCCTGTTTCTTCTCGAGATTTTGCCTGTCAAGTCCATTCGCAGTTGTAATTTCAGTATCATACAAGGCTTTAACACTATTAGTTTCAGCAACATAATCGCGGGAATACTGTATGTTTCGGGGAAATGCCGAGAGTGTCCATACCACAACAGAACCGATAAGTATCACACCGCCCATTTTTTGAAGAAAAATCTTGCCACGGTCCCACATATGAATTATCAGGCTCTTTATCATTGGAACCCTGTAAGGAGGCAATTCCATAACAAACGGGGCATCGGCACCCCTCAAGAGAGTAGAACGAAATAGACGGCCTGTTACAATAGCAAGTATAATCCCGGCAAAATAAATGCAGAAGATAACAGTACCGGCTTTAGCGCTAAAAAATATACCTGCAAGTACAATATAAATTGGTAGCTTGGCCGAGCATGACATAAAGGGTGTGATAAGTATGGTAAGGATGCGGTCCTTCTCACTTTCAAGGGTGCGGGTCGCCATGATGGCAGGGACATTGCAGCCGAACCCCATAAGCATGGGTATAAAGGATTTACCGTGAAGCCCGATAAGATGCATTATTCTATCCATAAGAAAAGCAGCTCTTGACATATAGCCCGTATCTTCAAAGAGAGCTATACAAAAGAAAAGCATCAGGATATTTGGCAAAAAGACTATAACACTTCCTACTCCTGCAATTACTCCGTTTATAAGAAGATCTTTAAGGAGGCTATCCATGAGAAAGCCGTCTAATGACATTGAAAACCAGCTAACACTGCTGTCTAACCATTCCATTGGATAGGTCCCAAGTGAAAAGGTTAACTGGAACATTGCCCAGATAAAGAAGATAAAGATCGGAAATCCGACAAACCGGTTTGTCAGGACTAGATCTATGTTTCGAGATATATCGATACGCTGCTTTGCAATGGTTGTAAGAACTTCCTTTATTATCCCGGCAATAAAACCATACCGCTCATCCGTCATTACTATTTCCGGATCATCATTAAAGCGGTCTGCGAGCAGTTCGCGGTGCAATTGAACTTCCTGAATAACATTCCGAGCTTGATCTCCTGCCTTTTGAAGAACGCGTTCCCTAACGATTTTATCATTTTCAAGGAGTTTTATTATTGTCCACCTTGTTTTGTAAGGAAGTGATATTTCTAAGTTGTTTTCAATAAAGCTCCGGAGCTTTGAGATTGAATTCTCAATATCCTTGTTATATTTGACTTTACGTTTCCCGCTGGTATCTATATCTGACTCAGCCAGTTCTATGGCTTTTTTCAGAAGTTCGTCTATTCCCTCGTTTTTGTTACCGATTGTAAAGACTATCGGTAGATCCAGAAGCTCGGAGAGCTTTTTTGCATTGATTTTGATTCCCCGTGTACGGGCAATATCAGCCATGTTCAGGGCGAATAAAACCTTGCAATCAATCTCCCTTAGCTGGGTTGCAAGATAAAGGCTCCGTTCCAGGTTGGAGGCATCAATAATATCGATTACAACATCCGGACATTCATCAAGGACAAAATCCCGTGCAATAATTTCTTCTACGGAAAAGGGCGTTAGACTATAAGTTCCAGGAAGATCGATAATTTTAAGCTCATATCCGTATTTATTTACAATACCCTCTTTTTTTTCAACTGTTACACCAGGCCAGTTCCCGACCTTCTGCCTGGTCCCGGTAATATTGTTGAATATTGTTGTCTTGCCTGAATTAGGGTTGCCTGCAAGGGCTATTGTAAGACTCTTTTGAGACATCAAGGCGTTCCTATTTCATGTCATCGACTGTTATTTGTGCAGCTTCTTCAACCCTGAGTGATAAATGATAGCCCTTAACAATCAGTTCAAGAGGATCTTTCAGGGGTGCATATTTCTCTATGTAAATTTTCGAACCCTTGAGGATACCCATTTCAAGTATCCTTCTGCGCAGTGCACCATTTCCACCTACACGGTTAACTACTCCGGTCTGGCCTTCCTTCATTTCGCTTAACAACATATTCAGATTTCCCCCTTGGCTCAACCAATACCTTCTGTGCCAACCCACGCCCAATGACGTATCGTCTGCAATCCACGGCAATAACCATCTGTCCCTTGCCGGGGCTGGTAATGACATCCAGCTCGTCTCCCACTCTGAGACCCATGGTCAATAAACGCATGCGCGCACCCGCACGCCCGGTGAAATCTTTGATTATGAGGCGTTCACCCTGCTTGGCCATAACAAGTGACATAGGATGCATGCGTGTCTTAAGGCAGTTGGAACATATGCCATAGATTTCCATTTTGTGCTGAAGCATGTGGAAACCATGGGCCGCAGCAATCTGTATCTGGAGGTTCTCAAGCCGTTGGTCCTCGAATTCAATAATATTCCTGCACTTTGTACAGATCATATGGTCATGATGCTGGCCAAGATGCCTGTGCTCATAGCGCACCGGCCCATCTTCAAACTTAATTTTCTTGGCAAAACCGAAGCGGCACATGAGCTTCAATGTATCCTTTACAAAATAGGGCTCTAATTGGTACCCGTTTTCATTAAGAAGCTCAAGCAATTCATTTACTGTAATATGACTTTCGGTTTGAAGAAAAACTTCAAAAATCTTGAATCTTTCTTCAAAATTATCAACATGTTCCTGTTTGAAAAGCTTTTTGAACTGTTCCTTTTCCTGGATATGATTTTGTTTCATATGAATCCTTATTGATTTAAAAATTTGTTAAGACATTTTCTGTATTTCAATATATATTTCCCATATTGTCAAAAAATATCTTTATTCTCACAAACAAAAGCTTACTGCTTATAGTCGAAAAAATAAATATTCGATTTCTTGCACGATCACGTGCACAAAAAGCCAGGGATATATACAACGTTCCTTGAATGGCATCCAGTAAATTTGGAAATTGGGTGGAATCATGAATCATAGAGGTGAAGTATGAGCCAGTACAAAATACATCCCATTGTGATGGGAACAAAGATCTTTGATAAAGGTATGATGACCTATCAACATGGCTATGGACA
>JAJSZR010000137.1 GCA_030262715.1 Deltaproteobacteria bacterium | reverse complement strand
AACAATCCAGCCACAGGCGCTGCCTGAGGGAGATGGGCTCATCCATCTCCCTCACCCTTATCTGGTTGCGGCTTTCGACGTAGCCACCGATGGAAAGGAATTGTGCTGTATCTTCAACTGAGGTCTCTTCATGCTGAACCGGAGTTCAACAATGCAAGACTTGAGAGTCCCTCCCGCCAATCGGCTTGAGGCCCTTTCGGGAAAAAGAAAAGGACAACGCAGTATCCGGATCAACAATCAATGGCGGACCTGTTTCAAATGGCACAGTGGAAATGCCTACAACGTGGAAATCGTGGATTATCATTGAGGTGACAACATGAAGAAGATACCTCCAGTTCATCCCGGCGAGATTCTGTTTGAGGAATTCCTCAAACCCATGGGCATCAGTCAGAATCAGCTCGGTCGAGACCTCGGCGTCTCGCCTCGCAGGATTAATGAGATCATCCATGGAAAGAGGAGCATCACGGCGGACACAGCTCTCCGCCTTGCCGCCTATTTCGGAAATTCGTCTTCCTTCTGGCTCGGCCTTCAGATGGATTACGATCTTGATGTTGCCGAAGATACGCTTGCACCACGGATTAAGAAGGAAGTCCATCATTTGGCCATCGCTTAGAGACTGGCGAATCACGGGTTCCGCGGTATGGCATACCGCCGCCCGTGAACCCTGCCGTTTGCCCGCCATGTCGGCGGGGAAAAACGTCTGTGTGTGTCTGTATGTGTCGAGCGAGCGCAGCGAGCGGGTGGCGAAATTTCATGCACAGCGGTGACAAAATGCCCCGTCATGAACGTTTGGGTTGATGAATACTTGGCCAAGAACTTGACAAAGTTTTATGATATTATAGAAATCCGCAACAAAATTGGTCAATTCGTCAGTTGTGATCATGAACTTAACGCCCTTCGGGCGAGCTTAAAAAAATCTCTGACACGGATTTCAATGATTACACAGTATAAACCTAATCCGTGGCCATCCGTGTAATCCGTGTCTAAAATGGAAATTCCTATACTATCCAGTTACTTACAGAAAATTTTCGTTTACTATCTTCCCAGTCACTATCCATGATAGAAGCCCCGTGCTTTGGGCTTGAGCAGGGAGGTTTTGGATGCGCATTGATGAAATACTCATAGAGGAGAGGAAAACAGACGGCAGGATAGATTTTCATGATCACATCTCAAGAGTCAGGAAAGAAGCTTCGAGTTGGCTTAAAGGCATAGAGAAGAATGGAATAGAGCATTCAAAAAGACTGGAAGATTACCTGGACCGCCTCATTCCGGACGAGTTCAAGGAAAAGCTCAAGCCCGCCGAGGTATTTATCCTCCTCTATGCTGTCTATCTGCATGACATTGGGTACAGATGCTCGGCTCCGATATTCTTAAAGGCACAATATAGGCGTCACCCTGATGCTTCCCGTTGCTCTATAAATACCACCAGGGGACACCAGTGACAGTTGATTTCTTTCCGACTACATCCTTTCCCCTGTATATGACAAATCCCTTCTTAGATGTGTTTCCTTTCAGATTAAGCCATGAAAGAACACTTGATTTGAACTCTCTACTGTATGTTTTTGAGGCCTTTATCTCAACGGGCAGAAGCTCTGGTGCGATATCAACGAGGAGATCAATCTCATTGCCGGTCTTGTCCCGCCAGAAGTAGAAAGGCGGTTTTTCCCCTACATGATATGCTCTTTTGTAAAGCTCACCGATAATAAATGTCTCAAAGATATTTCCAAAAAGCGGATGACCTTTAAGTTCATCCGGGGTCCTGATCGAAAGAAGGAAAGAAAGCACTCCGGTATCTGCAAAATATAATTTAGGGATTTTTACAAGACGCTTTCTAAAATTTTTGTGATGGGGAGGAAGGATAAAGAGGATGCCACTTGTTTCTAAGAGAGACATCCATTTCTTTACAGTAGGCTGTGATACACCAATGGAATTTGAAATAGACGTGTAGTTGATAAGCTGCCCGGACATAGCGGCACAGGTTTGTAAAAAATCTTCGAAAAGTTTCAGGTTGTCAACATTTACAAGACTTCGTATATCCCTTTCAATACATGTAAGGATATAGTTTTCGATCCATTTCCTGGGTTCGAGCTTTTTGTCATGAATCCTTGGATACATTCCGGTGAAGATGGTCTTGAAGATGTCGATGTCTTCTCCGCCTCTTATAGGCTCTGATTTTATCTTGAAAAGCGAATCCAAATCCTTATCTAGTCTGGCTCCATGAAGTTCATTAAAAGAAAAGGGGTATAATTGAAAGGTGATAATCCTGCCTGCAAGGGACTGGGTTATCCTTTCCATAAGAAGGAACTGCTGGGACCCTGTAAGGACATAGCAGGCTGGTGACTCATTTAGGTCAACCCTTTCCTGTAAATAGGAAAAGAGGGAAGGGACACGTTGAATCTCGTCAAGGATGAGGTTTTTCCCGTAATCCTCAAGAAAGCCACGCGGATCATCTTCGGCCATATGCCGGATGTCCAAATTCTCCATGGACAGATACTTATGGGCTGGGAACATATGCCTGGCCAGGGTGGTCTTTCCGCTCTGCCGGGGGCCAACTATCGCAACGACAGGATATTGTGTAGAATATCTTTCAATTGCCGTTTCAAGCGTTCTCCTTATCATAGGACAAATCTAAATTCAAACTTTAGATTTGTCAATAGTAATCTCATCTAAAACGTCGCCAATTTATGCAACATATTTCACCGGCTGCCTAATCACATTACGTCCCTCGTCCCCATTATTGAAAATGTTCACCTAATGCCGGCTGTTGAGCCTCGCTCCAACAGCCGGCATTAGGCGTTGATAAATCGATACTCACGATATATATTTTAAGTATGTCAATAGCTGAAGCAAAACTTTTCAAGAATGGTCGATCACAGGCAGTTAGACTGCCGAAGGATTTCCGCATGAGCGGCAAGTCCTGCTATGTAAAACGCTTTGGGGCTGGCGTACTCCTGGTACCCAAGGACCGTGCCTGGTCCATGCTCGAGGAGTCGCTGAACGAATTCACGGACGATTTCATGAACGAGAGAGACCAGGGCGAGTATGAGAAAAGAGAGCCCTTCCGCTGATGCGCTACATGCTCGATACCAATATCTGTATCTACGTCATCAATCGCAAGCCCCAAAGAACAATTGAGCGTTTCAAAAGACATCCTGTCGGGTCGATAGTTATCTCCAGTATTACCATGGCTGAACTCAAGTATGGGGCATATGCCAGCTCCAGCCTGGAGAAAAACCTTGGGGCACTGGCAAAGTTTACGTCCCCCATTGAGGTGCTTGACTATAGGGAAGTTGAAACCGACTACTATGGTCGGCTGCGCGCCTTCCTCAGGTCACGCGGCAAACTCATTGGCCCAAATGACATGCACATTGCTGCATACGCTCTGAGTAGTGGTTACGTTCTGGTCACAAACAACCTCAAGGATTTCGGGTGTGTCCCTGATCTCAAAATAGAGAATTGGGTCTAACCAGCCAGTGGACGCTGAACGGGAAACACTCCACTTTTTCCCGGCAGGTCACCGGCACTATTGGGCCATCGTCGCCGGTGACCTTGAATCTGTGTTGCATATGTGATATGAATAGCATCATGAAGACAGCAGTAGTACACGCACGAATCGAGCCAGAGACCAAGGTGAAAGCAGAAAGCGTCCTCCGTCGCCTTGGGATCACACCAACTGAAGCCATTCGCATTTTTTACACTCAGATCTCGTTGAGAGACGGACTTCCATTTATGGTCGAGATCCCCAATGAGGTCACGGAAGAGACCATTGCAAAAAGCCAGCGAGGGGAGGAGATTACGGAGTTCGGTTCCCTGGATGAGATGTTCCATAGCTGGGAGACATGAGGCGACTATCTCAGACGCGTCAGTTTTCCCGTGATGTAAAGTGGATGGCCAAGCGTGGTAAGGATATCGCCAAACTAAGGAAAGTCGTCAAAAGACTTGCTGGAGAGCTTTCGCTTGACCCACGGCACCGAGACCATCCGCTCATCGGAAAGTTGATCAACTGCCGAGACTGCCATGTTGAACCTGACTGGATCTTGATCTACTCGATGGATCAGGAGAGCCTACGCTTGGAGCGCACGGGAACTCACAGCGATCTCTTTAGAAAGTGAAGGGCACAGCCTGATTACACTGCCTAATCCGTGGTCATCTGTGTAATCCGTGTCTAAAATGGAAATTCCTATACTATCAAGTTATCTTTTAGCTTCATAGCGCCATCCGATACTAAAATAAAAAGGAAGACAAATTATGGGTAAGAAAGCAAGGAAGAAGAAAGAAACAAAAAAGAAGAAGCAAGGAGTGGTTAAGAATGAAGCCACAGATAAACCCGGAATAGAACTTAGTGTCGATGATACGGGATCAATCAAGGATGAAATCGAGACGGACCAACAGATGAAAAGGGTTCAGGCCATTTTAAAAGTGACTGATGAAGAAGACATGGTCGTTAATGATGAGAACCTGGAAAAGTATTTTCAGTATCTGAATGAAAACATTGCATTTCCCTGTATAGTTACTGGAATAGAGGACTTTAGATGGGAAGAGTTTTACGTTTTAGGGCCAGGTGACAAAGGTGAATATGAGGAATTGAAAAAGACGCAGCCCTCATACACAGACCATTACAGAATCCTGAGTTTTGATGATCATTATGACGAAGATAACGGTATCCTTGTTAATGTCTGCCGTATCTCAGATAAGAGAAAATTTACTCTGCCTTTAGAAGACTTGGAGGCTGTTGATAGAACTTCAATTAACTATCAGATACTTGACGATTATAGTGTCTGGTTTGTTAATTACCGGTAGTTCTGAGGTGAATCGAATGAGACACGTTGGAGACGCAAGATCAAAAGACAAGTGAGATAGGATAATTATTTTTTCCAACGGCCCTTAACCAGAACCGAGTACCTGGGCGAGCGATTTTGCTAAGTTGTCCAGTACAGATTCATCAGGAAGCCTAATCGTCATCTTCAGATTGCCATTTTCGTCTTTCTCCATGCATTCATGGAGACGACTCTTGAACGTCTCTGCCATTTGTATTGTCTGTTCGGTCTCTTCCTTTTGAGGAAGGATTTCACTCATGAAGGCAAAAGCCGCTCCCAGAAGCTGACCGCCTGCACTTGCGATTTTTTCCTTGCGCAAGAGCTGCTGCGCTTCCCTTTCTACCTGTTCCTTCCGGCTTTCGTCCACAGGTGCTTCGGGTTTTGTACCAAGGAGTACTTCGAGGCGCCTTTTCATCTCCTCCATGCCACTGGCAAGGTCGACTGCTGTGACATCCGAATCCGGATCAAGGGCAGCCATGGCAAGCTCGTGCTTGGCAGAAAGCGTTCCCAGGAGATTTTCTTCTATTGTTTCCTCTGTGACAAGAATAAACACCTGGACCGGATTTTCCTGGCCCATGCGATGGGCGCGGGATATCCTTTGTTCCAGGACGGCAGGATTCCACGGAAGATCAACATTGATAACAGTGTTTGCTGCCTGGAGATTGATGCCTATGGAACCGGCATTTGTCGTGATAAAAAGCCTGCAATCAGGGTCCTTCTGAAACTCATGCATCAAGGCCTGTCGCTTTTTTTGGGGCACAGAACCGTCCAGTCTCACATATCTCAAGTCTCGCTTGTGAAGAAATGGTTCTATGAGGCCCAGCATCGTGGTCCATTCAGAAAATAGCACGATCTTGCGGTCTTGTTCCGAGAGCAATTGGTCCAGAAGAATGTCGATTTCATCGAGTTTGCTGGAATAGCCGGGCGGTTCCTTGTCTACCAGAAAGGTGCTGTTTGCAGCCATTCTGCAAATCAGCAAGGCCTTCTGAAGGCGGAGGAGGTCCATTTCGGAGATGTATCTCTTGGAGATAATCGACTGGATAATCTTTCTCTGACCATTGTGTATGGAAATCTGTTCCTCCGTGGGCGGTATCCTTCTGAGCTCCGTTGTCCTTGGGGGCAATTCGCTCATTACCCCTTTTCTTGTTCTTCGAAGAAGTACTGGTTTGAGCTTTTTTCTGAGCTCGTCCAGGTTTTTGTAACCAAGCACTTTGCCCTTTTCGTCAA
>JAJSZR010000136.1 GCA_030262715.1 Deltaproteobacteria bacterium | reverse complement strand
GTTAATACCTCGGAACAATTAACAATTAATAATTGACCCCTGACCTCCCTGCCCAGTGAAATTGACGCAGTCACAGCGTAGCGTATTTCACCGGGGTGACCTCCGACCTCTGATTTCTGCCCTCTGACCTCTGACCTCTATCTCTTCAAATTACTCTGCTCAAAGAGCGAATCCGAAAGACCTATGTTGTAATCCACGTTGTCATACTGCATCAGGGTCTTTGAGCCTTTCCTCGGGGTTTCCACCATTATCTTGGTAATCGTCCAGATGCCTTTGATTTCCTTAAAGCCGCCATAGATTGAGGTCTTAAAGTGCTTACCTCTTTTGTTGTAGTATTCTATCTTTATGGGGAGCCAGATGTCCTTCCTGACCCAGACAATCCGCTTTGAGTAGTTTGTGTCTTTCTTCTTCTTGCTTATCCTTTCCACCACATAGCAATCCACCCCGGAAAATTCCTCAGATCTTAGAAGCCGATGTTCATCATCATCAACCTCTCTTTTCTCTATATCCTCATTCGCAAAGTCGCTTCTCATAAATGAGCCCTTCTTGCCGCCGCCGCTGATACGACGCACCAAACTCTCAGCCGGAAGAAAGATCCACATATCGTCATCCCGCTCGATGTCCTCGTAACTCCAGGTGAGGTACATGATTCCCCGAACATCCGGGGGTTCAATGAATTTAATCAATCCTCGCTCATCCGGACTGCACTTCCTGTTATAAGTTTCCATCTTTCTGATAAGCTTCTGCCCCTTGCGGTTGATGACCATGATGGCTGTCCTCTTGTAATCCTTGCTGGTGTCTACGGCATCCATCTTAACGGCAATATCCCGGCCAGTGAGTTCTTTGGCCCAGCCTAAACAAGGCAGGATGGCAAGAATGCATATTCCGATTATTATTCTTTTCATTTTATCCTTTACTGGAGTTCCATTTTTGTTTGATTTTGCCATAAAAATGTATTAATTTTGTTATATAAGGAAAAATAATAGCATGGCTACTTTAGCAAAGCTTTACCCCATCTTAAAAGACCTTGGACTTGAAGATCAAAAAGCGAACGAATTTGTTGAGATAATTGACCAATCACGCAAAGAGGGGTTAGCTACCAAAGAGGATATTAAAGATTTAGAAATCAGATTCAAAGAAGATATTAAAGACTTAGAAATCCGACTGGTAAAATGGATCATTGGATTAATGATAGCTCAAACCTCCATAACCATCGCTTTGTTGAAATTGTTCTGACCTTTTTCCGGAAAAGTTTGAAAATTTTCGTGCCGGCTTTTTGGTTTTTTCCGCAAAATCAGCCTCCTTTTCACTCGACTCCTTAATCTTCAACCAATCTTTCTCCCACTCGACCACTCAATTACTCAACCACTCAACTATTCAACCATTTGCCCCTTTCCCTCGCCAAGTGGCTTGAACAGCAGTATCAGGGCCGGGCAAAAGAAAAAATCCGCCAGGTACGCCCAGAGAAAGGCAAAGCCCGACAAAAAGCCGAAATTGCTCCAGCCCGACATATCAGAGAGCGTCATGACCAGAAATCCAAGGACCAGGGTCATGGTGGTGAACGTAATCGGACGTCCCACCGTGCTGAGTGTTGCCCGCAGGGCCTGCTTATAGTCGCCCAGACCCTTGAATTCCCTGCGATAGCGCCTGAAAAAATGTATGGTATCGTCCACGGCCACACCGATAATAACGGCACTGCAACACATGAGCGGCATGTCCAGATAAATCCCGGCAAACCCCATGAGCCCCAGGGTAATGAGCACGGGAAACACGTTGGGAATCATGCTGATCAAACCAAGCTTCACCGATCTCAGAAAGATCATCATCAACGCGGCCACCGCAAACAGAACTGCGGTAAAGCTGTATTTGACCCCTTCACCAATCTTGTCGTTCAGGGCCTTGACCCAGCTCAACGCGCCGGTCACCTCAACGCTCACTGAGTCGTCAAAGGTCTTGCGGGAAAAATCCTCCACGTCCTGCATGAACTTACGGACATCCGCGGTGCTCAGGTTCCGCGTCTTAACGGTCAAGCGGGCGATGTCATAGTCAAAGCCGACCAGCTTATCCAACTGGTCCCCGCCGGAGGTCTCATACAGAAAAAGATACTGGGATGCCGCCTGGTGCGTGTCCGGAACACTGTAAAATTCCCAGTCGTTGTTGTGCATGGCCCGGCGCATTTTCTTCACCACGTCCAGTACGCCTGTGGTCTTGGTGGTCAGGGGATGTTTGTCCACAAAATCCTGGAATGCGTCCATCTTCTTAAGAAAGGCTGGATCCTTGACCCCGTCGGTCTTCCCCGTATCAAGCATGATCTCCATGGACATTGAACCGCCCATACGTTCGTCAACAAAATCAATGGCCTGGCGCAGTGGCAGCTTTTTGGAAAGCATTTTTGCCGTATTCGACTCCACCTGGATGTTCAGGGCACCGGCAATCGATACCCCGGCCAGGATAACAAAAAAGGCCACGACCCATCACGGTTTGCCTGTCACGATCCAGTGGACCCTTGCCAGCAGGCGGTCAAAAAGATCGTGGCGGTTTTTTTGATTGGCAGGATTTGTTATCCGCGCATTTTTTTTCATGCCGAACGAATAAAAAAACGGTACCAGAACATAGGTGAGCACAAGGGCCGTCACGACCCCCACCGAGGCGTATACCCCCAACTCGCGGAACGGCCTGATCCTGACGGTGAGAAATGAAAGAAAGGCCCCCATGGTAGTCAGGGTGGTCAACAGGCAGGGGAGTCCGACCATGGTAAAGGTCTTGAGCATGGCTTTTCTGCGTGCAAGGCCCTTATCACACTGGTCCTGATACTCCGCAATAAGGTGCATGGAATCGCCGATCCCCACGCAGATCAAAAGCGAGGGAAGTATGACGATCATCATGTTCAGGGTGAACCCCATCAGACCGATGGCGCCCATGGTCCAGAGCACGCTCAAAAACACGATGCTGATGGGTACGAATACGCCGCGCACGCCCGGCCTACCCACAACAAAATAACCATCTGGATAAGCAGGCAAATGCCCATGAAATTTCTGGTTTCCCGGGCCGCTATCTCATCGTAATCATGGTGCATGATCGGCCCGCCCGCAACGCGGGCATTGAGCAGGGCAAACTCCGGCCTGGCCAGAATTTTCCGAACCGCCGGGGCGATCTCGTTTTTCGGGTCCAGCGTATCCCCGTCTTCCGGGTACCCTTCCATCTCCAGGATAATGGCGGCTGATTGCCCGTCAGGCGAGATAAGGCTGTTCACGTATGTGGGCTCGCTCAAGGCCTTTTCCCGCACCTCGGCCATTTCTTCCGGGTCTTGAGGCACGGTTTCCAGAAGCTCATGGATTTTAACGCCGTCCTCAACGCCCTCGATGTACTCCACGTTCCCAAGCCAGGTCATGTCCTTGAGATAAGGGACCCCAGCCTCCAGGGCCTCGGCCAGACGCCCGATTCTACGGATGTTTTCGGGCTCGAAAAAGTCCCTTGATTCAAAGAGCAGGACCACGAAATCATCATTGCCGAAAACATCCCGGAACTTGTCTAACAAATCCAGAGACCGGTCACCCTCCACAAACCAGATCTCATTGGAGTCGTCGAATTTAAGATTACGTATCTCATGGAAGGCAAAGATAGTTATGATAAATACCAGAAGCAGCAGAACCCACCGCCAGCGCAGGATGCCTTCTGCCAAACGGGCAAAAAAGGTGTTGGTGCCGCTGAAATACTTAGAGGTGATTCCTGGATTCATGGGTTTGCTTTATTTCTAATTCGGTCTTGAGAAAAAACGCTCTGCTAAGACACAGCCCTGGCAACAGAAAGTAAGGTACATATACCGACTAAGACAAAAAAAGTGCCAGCTCCGATTTTGATATAATTTGGTGGGATAAAGCTGCTGATTGCATCACCGAAAAATACTGCGATAAGGGAACTTATAACCAGGGCACCGGCAGATCCTATAAATACGGAAATTCTTGAAGAACCGCAATCTGCAGATAGACAGAAAGTGGCAAGCTGGGTCTTGTCCCCAAGCTCGGCCAAAAATACCAAACCAAATGTTGTCATCAAAAGTTTAAAATTCATAAACTACCTCGGATTAAGGTACATTAAATTTTATTCTTAAGCTCTCATGAGCAATTTCCGTCCTCTCCTATTCGCCATTTTTTCGCCTGTAGTCTGCTTTTCCAGAGACTGCTATAGAGGCCGCCGGGTCTCTTCAACAGCTCTTCGTGTTTACCCATTTCTTCAACCTTTTCTTCGCTGTTAAGCACAATAATCTGGTCTGCGGAGGTAATAGTGGAAAGCCTGTGCGCAATAATAATAAGGGTTTTTGATTCAACCAGGGAATTGATTGCGCCTTGAATAAGATACTCATTTTCAGGATCAACCGATGCAGTGGCCTCGTCCAGCAGGATAATGGGCGCGTCTTTTAGAATGGCCCGCGCGATGGAGATGCGCTGCTTTTCACCGCCGGACAGGGTTGCCCCGCCTTCGCCGACCATGGTGTCGTATCCGTGAGGCAGCCTGGTAATGAAATCGTGGCATTGAGCCATTTTAGCCGCGTCTATGATGTTCTCTCTGGTAGCTGCTTTTGAACCATAGGCAATATTCTGGTAGATTGTGTCGTTAAAAAGGTACACGTCCTGGAAGACCATGCTCACCTGGGAAAGCAGGTCGTCGATCTTCATATCTCTGATGTCGTGGCCGCCGACTCTCACCTCGCCTGAGTCAACATCCCAGAACCTTGCGATCAGCCTGGTGATGGTGGTCTTCCCTGAACCGGAAGGGCCGATCAGTGCAGTGATTGTCTTTTCCGGGACGGTAAAATTGATATTTTTAAGGACCGGCGTTTTGTCGTAGCTGAAGGTCACGTCCCAAAACTGCACATCAAAGGCCTTTGGGACCCGACCGTTTTCCGGCTGGGGCAAGGGTTTTGTATCCAGGATATCCTTGATCTTGTGTATGGCAGGCTCGGCCATGTTGAGGAGACCGGAGGAAGGAATCAGGAGTTTTATCGGCTCATAGATCCTTAAGCCCATGATAAGAAATATCAAAAAGGCAGTCAGGGTAATGGCGCCGCCTAAAAGGAAAAACGTTGCAAATAAAAGAATAAGGCACAGACCCAGATCGAGCACGGCCTTGGCAAGCGTCAAGGGGAGTTCGGCTTTCATGGTGACACGTATGCTGAGGTCCCTGAATTTTTTGAGGGTATCGTTAAATTTTACAAATTGTTTCCCGGTCTGCTTGAATGCCTTCAATACCTCCATGCCCTGAACGTATTCAATCACTTCAGAATTGACCACGGCCAGAGAGTCGGATCTTTTTCTCAAACCCCGGGCCAATACATTCTTTTGCCATAAATAAAACGGCGCGGCCGCCGGGATAACCGCCATGGTCACCAGAGTCAGGCGCCAGTCAATGAACAACAGAAAAAGGGGGGTCAGCACTGCAAAGGTGACAGCCACGATGAAATCTGGAAATGCCCGGTAAATAACAGTCTGGATTAACAGCATTTCATCTGCCACCAGGGTATGGAGGGAGCCGGTGGTCTTTTCGGAAAAATAACCCATGGAGAGCTTGCGCAGATGCTCGCCGATCAGGATGCGCAGCTTCTTGACCATATAATTTGCCGTGGGCCAGACAGTGCGTGAGAAAAGATAGGAGAATATTCCCTGGAAAAGAAAACAAAAAGCCATGCCGGATGTATAAAAGACAACTTTCTTTGTACTCAAGGAGTCGGCGAGAATATCGTTTAATGTTAAGAAGATGAAAACATAAGGCGCTCCCATGAACATGGTTTCAATAACCTTGAACACAGCCGCAAGAAAGAACTTTCCCTTAAGTTCAGGCGCCCATTGCAATAATTGATGTATCAGCTTAATCATTTCCCCCTTTCCCCATTTTATAGAGCCCAGTCCTGGGCGGACATGTGGGCCTCCCACATATTTTTGTATAATTTGCTTTTTAAAAGAAGCTGCTCGTGTGTGCCGCTTGCCGCGACCCTACCCTTATCCCTATAATAACGAAATCCCGGTGATGAGATCCATAAATCTCTGTTATTCAAACAACTATTCAATAGTTTCTGTTTTAATACTATACCATAATATCTTGATTCCAAGCAAA
>JAJSZR010000135.1 GCA_030262715.1 Deltaproteobacteria bacterium | reverse complement strand
CCTGAACCTTTACGGACTTGACATCGAGATCACCTCCATAGATAAGACCGGGTTTATTAAGATCCACTTTCATCCTGCTCGAAACCTGTCCATCGGCGACCTCGGCGGAAAAGTCGTCTACTGTCAAAACTCCTTTCTCAAGTTTGTACCGCATGAGGAAGTCCTTTACCTCAAGCCCTTTGTAGAGGGTTTTGCCGACCCTGACCTCACCGGAGGCCCTGAGACCCGGGGGCAAGGCAGCTCCGGGAGGCTGACCAGATACCTCTGTGACCTCTTTCTTTTCCCCAGCCCCTGATGCTGCAGGAAGGCCTGCCATAAGGACAAGGAGCCTGTCGATATCCATAACCTCGCTGGTGATGTCCAGGCGTATGTCCGGGACCTTGGCATAGTTCTTCACCTCACCGCTGAGACGCGCCTTCTGGTCATCCAGAATGACGTCAACCACATATTCCAGTCTGTCCTGATCGAAATCACTCTTTCCCGAGATATTGGATTTGACTTCACCGTAGACAAGGTCTGCAGCAAAGCTCAGATTTCCCTTGTAACTCAACGAAGCCAGATCACGACCCACGTCCAGAGCGACCACTAGGTCCGCCCTTGCATCCGTGTCAGGTATTTCTCCGGTTGCATCCCGGACGACAACCTGAGCCCTGTCAATCTTCACCTGTTCCACTGTAAGGGCCAAAGGAAGTGCAGCCCCGGCTTCAGAGCCCGGCTCCGGCTCTGCCTTCTTCTCCTCCCCCTCGGCCAGAAATGCCAGGGTCTCGAAGTTAAACCTTCCCTGTTTGTCCCGGAGGATCCATACCCTCGGTTCACCCAGGCGCACCTCGCTAACCACCACTGCCCCTTGAAGCAAGGGCCAGAGATTATACCTTAGGACAAATTCCCCGGTGCTCAGGAAATCCTTCTTTCCATCAACCTCTTTAACAGAAACGTCCTTGACGGTTATGCCTGTAAACAGGCCAACATCGATACTCCCTATATGGACTTTCCTTCCCAGGGCCTCCTCCGCCGGTGGAATAATCAGGGCCTTGACACGGTCTTCAGTAAGATAGAAGTGTACAAAAATCGCAAGTCCTATCAGTACGACGCAAACCAGGCCAAGCAGCGTAACCAGTATCCTGCTCAACTTACCCATAAGGCTGCTCCTCTCTTCTTAAACGTCTTTCTGGAAAAATACCCCCGGGTGGTATTTAGGGCCTGGACAAAGTGATTTCCTATCAGCCCCTAATATTCCGGAGGCATGTTCTTCAACTGGGCCAGGGAAAAGACAGGACCGTCCTTGCATACAAACTTGTCGCCGATATTGCAGCGGCCGCACATGCCGATGCCGCACTTCATGCGCATTTCAAGGGAGAGGATGATCCTTTCAGGAGGGAACCCCACTTTCTCAAGGACAGGTTGCGTAAACTTGATCATGATGGGCGGGCCGCATACAATGGCGATGGCGTTATCCGCACTGGTTATCTTCTGCTCCGTAATGGTGGGGACAAAGCCTATGTTATATTTCCAGTCCGGATCATCCGTGCCATCCACCGTAATATGCATATGGATATCATCCCTCTGCTCCCACTCTGCAAGCTCATCCTTGTAAAGCAGCATGCCAGGATTCCTTGCGCCGTATACCACGGAAATATCCTTGAACCTGGGACGGTTTTCCGGATGGAGCATATAGATGATACTGGATCTCAATGTGGTAAAGGCAAAGCCGCCGCCTATGATGACAACATTCTTCCCTTCCATCTCTTCCCATGGATACCAGTTGCCAAGAGGCCCACGGATGCCCATCACATCCCCCTCTTTCATGTTGTGAAGGCGCGTTGTAACCAGCCCTACCTTGTTCACAGTGAATGTGACATGTCCTTTCTCTGTGGGGGAAGACGCTATACCAATGGGGCTCTCTCCCTTTCCGGCTATAGACAGCTCTGCGAACTGACCGGGGGTGTATGAGAACTTCTCTTCATCCTTGGAGTTGAGGAACACAAACCTGAAGGTCCTGAGATTCCTGTCTTCAGTCTCTGTTATGATCTTATCTATACGAACCGGATAGGGTAAGTAGGGGTTTTTCAATGTAATACTCCCTTGTCGAAACTGGAAATTCGAAATTCGAAATTAGGTAACGCATCTACATCTTTGCGTTTTCTCCAATTTCAAGTTCCAAATTTCACTGCCAAAATACAAAATCAACAAAGTGTAAACTACTTTTGACCTGTCGTGAAAAATGCCGATATATACCTTAATTTAGCATTCAACATTCATCAATTCACAAATCTGCCTGATATCTATATTCGCCGGACAATTCCTGACACACCTGCCACATCCTGAACACTGAACTCCGTTGTTGTGCTTGTCCACATAATATTTAAGCTTGTGCATAAACCTCTGGCGCACACGCTGGACCTTCTTTGATCTTGGATTATGACCTGAGCCATGCAAGGTAAAAAGCGGAAACATGCAGGAGTCCCAGTTCCTGATCCGGTCCCCCTGTTTTCCCACCATCTCGTCCTGGATATCAAAGCACCAGCAGGTAGGACACAGATATGTACAGATACCACAATTGATGCACGCAAAGGCCACATCGTCCCAGAATGGTGCATCAAAAAGCTCGGTCTGTACCTTGTCCTTTAACTTGTCTGTATGTACCCTTACCTCTATTTTATCTGCAGCACCGGCTGCCAGTCCTTCACCGGCATTTATCGCTTTCTCATCCGCCTCTTTTCCACCTTGTGCCTTTTCCAGGAACGTCTCGCCCTTGTCTGTAAGGGCCTTAGCAAGGAATGTGTCTCCCAGGTCGTAAAGGAGCACGTCAAGGCCTTTCTCACTGAATGGGCCGCCACCTACAGAGGTACAAAAACATGTGGAGCCTGGGTCATTGCACCCAAGTCCCACAAAAGTTGTTGATTCATACCGTTGTATCCACCAGGGATCTTGATACTCAGGATTGTCAAAATTGGGCTTAACGATCTGAAAGGCATGGGCATCACATGGCCTTATCCCAACGATCGCCTGGGGAGAGTAGTCCTTTTTGGACTCCTTGATGATATTGGCATCAGGGGCATTTTCATCCAGAGTGTATTCAAACATCCGCTCAGATTGGGGATACACCAACGATTTCGGAGAAAGCTGCGTGTTCTTAAAGTCAAAGTCGGGAATTTTCGTCTCATCCAGGGCCTTGAATGTGTGAAAGTCTCCGTCCCTGACCGGAACAAATATCTTGTAAGTGTCTGCAAGGCCCTTCAATACCTCCATCCACTCTTTTTTGGTATAGATCTTTTTTGTCATGGGTGCTACCTTATGAAATCGTTGTAATCATCAGGCCGGAATACGTCTAAAAGGGGCCGTTGATCCAGAGTCAGCCCGGCCTCCCAGGAGAAAAGCTCCTGTGCGTCCTTGTTGAGCTTTTTGGTAAATTGCCTGATCGGGATACCCACCGGGCAGACCCTTTCACACGCACCACAGTCTGTGCACCTGCCCGCACAGTGATAGGCCCTCAAGATATGGAATGTCATGGTGTCAATGGAATCATTGCTTTTGCCTACCCATTGGGGTTTTGATTCATCCACAAAACAGGTTGGGCAATAACACAGGGGACAGGCGTTTCGACAGGCATAACAGCGGATGCATTTGTCTATGGCCCGGGTAAAGAATTCCCATTTTTTATCAGGATCCATTTCTTCGATTTCTTTTACATCCTTGTAAGCATCTACTTCAATTTGTTCCTCTACAGGTGGAGCGATCATCTCATCAGATATTACAGGATTACGATGGGTACAGACCAGACAGTTGCGCTGGAGATAATCTTTTATATTAAAGGTCTCTTCAAAGTCTTTCCCCTTTACTGTGAAGATGTCCCCCTGTTCCTTTATCTCAAGGATCTCTTTTTGCTTCACAGCCCTCTGGACAGCCCGGTGGTCGATCATGCCTTTACAGGGGATGCCGACAATATAGAGTTGATCCCGCTTTATCTGGTTTTCTGTGATATGCGTAACGATATTTCTGGAATTGCATCCATTGGCAACAATCCCTATCCTGTCTGTGCGACCAGTCAGATAATTGCACAGGTTTAACCCACAGTTACTGTCCCAATAGAGGAAATCCACTTGATCGGCATTACTGATGAGGACCGGCTGGTTCATCATAGGGACGCTCCCCTTCTTATAACCAATGAACACATCCACCTTGCCTTCTTCAAGCAGCTTCCTGGCAGTCTCCCTGATCTTCTCTGTATACTCCAGCATTACGCCACCTCGGCCCTTTTCTTGATAAAGTGTTTCGCAGGCCCAAGGGCCTTTACTTCTTTTGCTACTTCCCGCGCCACATCAACATACTTCGTCGCCTCTGCAGATGATATCCAGGAAAAATGCAACCTGCCGGGCTCAATGCCTATATGTTCCAGGAGCCCTTTTAACAGGGCAAACTTTCTTCTTGCATAGTAATTACCTTCCAGGTAATGGCAGTCTCCGGGGTGTCACCCGGATACCCACACACCGTCAGACCCGTGACGGAAGGCGGCCAATATAAACTTGGGACTTACCCGGCCTGAACAGGGTACGCGGATCACTCTGAAATTCGGGGGATACTGAAAACGGCTTACCCCGGCCAGATCAGCGGCTCCGTAACTGCACCAGTTACAAAGAAAGGTCGTAATTTTCGGCTCCCAGTCGTTCATATATTTCTCCTACACTTCATCGATCATGGCCATGATCTGATCTTGGGCAAATCCCTTGAGGTCTATGGCCCCGGATCGGCAGGATGCCACGCACAGGCCGCAGCCCTTGCACAGTACCGGATTTACCTCTACCTTGCCTGCAAACCGTCCCTCTTCCATAATAGATGGTGCTGAGTATGGGCAGATGCTAACACACACCCCGCAGCTACTGCACCACATGGGATTGATCCGGGCCACGGTGCCGCTGGCAAAGACCTTGCCGGTTGCGATGAGGCCGGATGCGCGGGACGCTGCTGCCAAGGCCTGCGCAATGCTCTCGTCAATGGGCTTTGGATAATGAGCCAGTCCGCAGAGAAAGATTCCGTCAGTGGCAAAGTCAATCGGCCTTAGCTTGGCATGGGCCTCAATGAAGAATCCGTTTTCGTTCACCGGAATCTTGAAAAATGTGGCCAGTTGTCCTGATTCAGTCGGCACTATGGCGGTTGCAAGGACAAGCAGATCAGTTTGAAGGATGACGGATCTCTTGAGGATCTGATCTTCCAGCTCGATCTCCAAAGCATCTTTTCCTCCGCTCACCTTTGGCTTTGATTGCAGGTCATAGCGGAAAAATATAACTCCCTTTTCCCTGGCCTCCCTGAACAAGTCTTCCCGCTCCCCGTATGTCCGTATGTCGCGATACAGCACATACACGTTCATGTCCGGATTGCGCCGTTTGAGCTCCAGTGCGCTCTCCATGGTATGTGTACAGCAGATCCGGCTGCAATAAGGACGGTCAGGTTCCCTGGAGCCCACACACTGGATAAAGGCCGCTGACCGGATATCCTTGAGGGTCGGATCATCCTTAATGAACCGTGCATCCAGTTCCAGATGGGTGAGCACACGTGGGTCATTTCCATAGAGATATTCAGTGGGTTTGTATTCATGAGCACCGGTTGCGACTATTGCCACACCGTGCTTTAGCTCAATTTCTTTGTCATTGTTTTTTAAGGTAGAGGAAAAATTCCCTACAAAACCATCCACATTGGTAAGCTCCGTGGATCGGTATACATGTATCCGGGGATTTTTCTCGGTCTCGTCTGCCAGATTATTCACATAGGCCTGGATGTCTTCACCCTTCCATGTCTTATTAAGGGACCTGGCCTGGCCGCCCAGGTCCTCTGAGCGCTCAACCAGATGGACCTCATAACCCTGGTCCGCCAGGTTTTTCGCACACACCATGCCGGCAACACCTCCACCAACCACCATGGTGACCGGTTCCAGGCCCAGCTCCGTGTCCGAAAGGGGCTCAAGCAGGGCTGCCTTGCTAACTGCCATTCGTACCAAGGCCTTGGCCTTTTCCGTGGCGGCCGCAGGGTCTTTACTGTGTACCCATGAGTCCTGATTGCGGATATTGGCCATTTCGAACAAATACTTGTTCAGGCCGGCATTCATCAAGGTATCCTGGAAAAGTGGCTCGTG
>JAJSZR010000134.1 GCA_030262715.1 Deltaproteobacteria bacterium | reverse complement strand
TAATACTTTTTTGCGATAAAATATTTTTTTGCCCCGTCAGAAACCCTTGATAGACTTGAAACTGGCAATACGTGCTTCACAGCTGACATTATTTTGAAATAACTTTAATTTTCTGTTTTGTTGACAGCGCATTTATTTCCAGATAAAATCAAATTATATCAATTGATATAGTTTAAAGGGGGATATATTAATGTCATTAAAGGTAGTTACAGCTCTTAAGGCACGACAGAAATTTGGCACAATAATGAACGCTGTATCATTCAAAAACGACCAGTATATTGTGGAGCGAAAAGGGATGCCTATGGTGGCAATTATTCCGATTAAGAAATTCAAACAAATAGATAAAGCCAGACAGCGTTTTTTCAGTAATGTATCGAAAATTAGTGATTCTTTTGCGGGAGAAGATCCGAAGAAGCTCGATGATATTCTGGCGGAAGCAACGCTTGCGGCTAAAAGACTCGAACGTCGTTAAAGATGAATTGTTTTGAAGATTGTTGTCGATGCCAACCTTTTTGCCAGTGCCTTGATCAAGCCGAATTCAAATCCCGGCAGGATTCTTGATTTGATTAAGCAGAATCAAGTGGAGTTGATTCTGTCTCCGGCCATTATAAAAGAGATAAAACGTATCTTACTTTATCCCAAACTTCAAAAGTATCATCGTAAAACTGCCCAGGAAATTGACGCATACTTTGAGGATATCTTAATATTTGCCTGGATTGTTGAAGGAGAAGGAGCAATTGATCTAATTGAAGATGATCCCACAGATAACAAATATTTGGCATGCGCTTATGAAGGCGAAGCGGATTATATAGTTTCCGGAGATCATCATCTGCTCGACCTGGAAGTTTATGAAGGGATTGAGATTCTCACAGCTAAGTCGTTTTTGGACATTTGGGAAAAAGAACGTAAGCCAGAGGACTTGTCAAAAATATAAGTTTTTGGGGCAAATTTAGCATATCCCTCGTCAACAGGTTCAAAGTTCACGGTTACAAGATATCTTACGTCTTTCTTGCGAGTTTAGCGTAGGCTGTTGCCCAAACACTCGCACGGTTTTATGCTGTTTTATATTTGCAGTGAAATCATGAATCAGGAAAAAATGACCGCCTCAGAACTTCAAAACCAGGTCTGCCGTGAATGGACGGAAAAGCTTCTGGCTATGACCAAGGAAATGAGGAGGCGTGACCTTTCTTTTCATCTTGGATCAGAGCAGACCCGGAATGATACCCCCAGTCCCATGGACTTAGCGGACGTTGAGGAAATAAAACACGCCTTTGGTACTGCGGGATTTGACGGCCGGGTTTACTACCAGGCAGTTGATTATTTTATCCGGTCAAAGGTAGAGCCGTTTCAGGCTGTGCTGAATACATGGATGCGGGGAGCCAAGGCCAATGTGAATGCCGGGAAGGTCCCGTTTACCGAAGTAATTACATGGTGCCAGGATATTGGTGATAACCAGGCCAGGAGTGCGCTAGCCAAAGAAGTCCGTTCTATTTGCGCCTTTTTGGCCCCTTTCAGTTATGCTTCGTGGAAGGCCCTTTTAAATGTGCTGGAGCACGACCTTGGTTATCCTGAATATATAGCCTTTTGCGAAGAAAAAAGGGATGTCTCGCTGGCAGTGTCGGGTTCTCATGCCCAGGACTTTCTCAGTGATACCAGAGAGACATACAGAGGTCTCATTGATCCTTGGCTAAACACAGTCACCGGCCTGTCCCTGAAGGACGCCTCCCGTTTTGATGCCATCTATCTTTTAGGGCTTCGTTATCTGGACCACCTCTTTCCCCAAGGGCTCACGATAGAAAAAATTGTGAGCTTTTTCCGCGAATGGGGAATGGATCTTGGGAATCCCGCGCTCCATATCCACTCGGAAGGCATTCCTGGCCGCCAGTCCTACTGTATCCCTGTGGATATACCAGGTGAGGTACACGTCATTTTGGGGCCCCTTCATGGATGGTTGGATATGGAATCACTTTTCCACGAACTGGGTCACGCCCTCAGCTTTATCTATACAGACCCGTCATTACCTCCTGAAGAGAAGGATTTTTTTCAGTCAGGGGCCCTATCAGAGGCCTTTGCCTTTCTTTTTCAGAGAATGTGCATGTCCAGGGAGTTCCTTCAGGAAATCCTGGGTCTGTCTTCTGAAAATGCCCAGACCGTCTCACGTGCCCATGTCCTGAAATGGCTCACCTTGACCCGCCGTTATGGCGCAAAACTGGTTATCGAAGTGGAGAACTTCCGTCTTGGCCGGCTGAAAAAAGGGCAGTCCCTTTACTCGGAAGTGATGGGAAGGGAAACCTGCTTTTACTATGACCCGGAAACCTATCTCTTTGATCTCATGCCCGACTTTTACTCTCTGGACTATTTCCAGGCCTTTATAGGATCTGCCTGTCTCCGTGAATATCTGAACCAAGCCGCGGGAGATGATTGGATACTGAATCCTGAGACCGGTAGTATCCTCCATCACTGGTGGCGCAATGGAAACCGGCTTGATCTCTCTGCCTTCCTTCAAGAGACCCTGGACCGGCCCTTGGAGTCTGGGCCCTTTATAAAGGTAAACCAATATGACCTCGGAAGTTGACTTACTGGAGCTTGATCGCAGATACCTCTGGCACCCTTATACACAGATGAAGGATTTTGAGAAGGATGATCCTCTGTTTGTGGATCGAGCTGATGGGGTGTTTCTATTTGATGCCCAGGGTCGACGCTACTATGACACCATATCCTCATGGTGGTGTATACTCCACGGTCACAATCATCCCAGGATCAAGGCGGCCATCAGGGATCAGCTGGACAGACTGGAACACGTGCACTTTGCAAGTACTACCCATGAGGGAGCCATCCGTCTGGCAGAAAAACTTGTTGCCTTGACACCGGGTGGACTAAGCAGGGTTTTTTATTCAGACAACGGTTCCACTGCCTGTGAGGTGGCAATTAAGATGTCCTTTCAGTACTGGAAGCATATGGGCGAGACTAGAAGGGAGAGCTTCGTGTCTATTGAAAGGGGATATCACGGGGATACTATCGGTGCCATGAGCCTGGGCGGAGTCCCTAAGTTCAAAAGTCCTTTTGATGCCCTCACCTTTGATTCCTACCGGATACCATCTCCGTATTGTTATCGCTGTCCATATGAGGCCAAACCACCTGCTAAATCACCAAATCACCAAATCACCAAATTACTCAATTGCTCCCTTGAATGCCTGGATCCGCTTGAGAAGTTGCTTGCTGATAAGGGCAATGAGATAGCAGGAATTATACTTGAGCCTCTGATTCAGGCAGCGGGCGGGATGATAGTATATCCTGTGGAATATCTGAAAAGGCTGGCAGAGCTTGTCTCTCACCACCGGGTTCACCTAATCCTGGACGAAGTTGCCACGGGTTTTGGGCGGACCGGGCGTATGTTCGCCCTTGAACACGCCGGAATAAGCCCTGATTTCCTGTGTCTTTCAAAGGGGCTGACTGCCGGATTTATCCCAATGGCAGCCACCATAACCACTGACGACGTATATAATGCCTTTTATGCCGACTATAAAGAGGGCAAGACATTCTTTCATGGCCATACCTTCACGGGTAATCCCCTGGCATCTGCGGCAGCCCTGGCCTCTCTGGAGGTATTTGAGCAAGAGAATGTGCTGAATGGTTTGCAAGATAAAATCAATGCCCTCCAGTCCGGCATGAAGAGGTTTGAAGAGCTTCCCTGGGTGGGAGACATCAGGGGGATCGGCATGGTGGCTGTTCTCGAACTGGTCATGGACCGGAGGACCAGGACCGCATTTCCATCTGAGAAAAGGGTAGGGTGGATGATCTACAAAGAAGGATTAAAAAAAGGACTGATTCTTCGACCATTAGGTGACATAGTTTATCTTTTTCTTCCTCTTTCGGTAACAGTAGATCAGATAGAAGATATCCTCGGCCGGAGTTTTGAGGTTATCTCTGGATTAGGAACTGTCCGCAAATAAGTTGGACAATATTGTGTTTGGATTTGTGTTGAATTTGGCCGATCCGATTGAGCAAAACCGCAGGCATAGCAGTGCTATGTTGAGGATTTTGTGATTGAGGATCGGCCAAAGTCGGCTTAAAGACGGGCGCAAGATGTTCAAGTTATTTGCGGACAGTTCCTTAGATCTGTAATCTGAAAAGAATGTACAGCATTGACAAAATCAATGATTTGCTAAAGCTCCCATTGTCTGAGCTGATGGCCCTTGCCCGTGATGCAAAGCTGAGAGAAAGGGGTGGCAGCTTTTCACTTTGCACCATAATGAACGTGAAGTCTGGAAGGTGCACTGAAGACTGCGCATTTTGTGCCCAGTCCTCCAGATACAGGACAGGGAGTCCTGCTTACCCCCTAAAGTCTACTGTCGAAATTCTGGAAGCGGCAGCAAAAGCTAAGGATGCAGGTGCTGCCAGATTCAGCCTTGTGACGAGCGGTCGGAATCTTGCCAGGCCTGAAGTGGATGAGCTGGCAATGGGAATAGAGCAAATAAGGAACAATGTGGGAATAAGTGTATGCGCATCACTTGGCATTTTGGACTTTGAGGCACTTGCAATTCTTAAGTCAGCCGGTCTTAGCCGTTATCACCACAATATTGAGACTTCAGAGTCATTTTTTCCAAAAGTAATCTCCACCCATAGCTTCAAAGAGCGTATTTCCACTATTCGTACTGCCAAGGAGGCAGGACTTGAGGTTTGCTCAGGCGGGATTATAGGCCTTGGAGAGTCTGCTGAGGACAGGGTGGAAATGGCCCTTACACTGGCTAGCCTTGTGGTGGATTCTGTCCCGATAAATATCCTGGTCCCGATTCCAGGGACCCCTCTGGCTTCACAGGCCCCTCTATCAGTGGAGGAGATACTTCGGACCATAGCTGTATTCAGATTGATTTTTCCGGACAAAGCCATACGTATTGCAGGAGGGAGAGAGTCAGCGTTGATGGATTTCCAGGGCCTTGCCTTTTGGGCAGGTGCAGATGCAATGCTGATAGGCGGATATCTCACAGTAGCCGGCCGGCCTATTGAAGTTGATCTCAAGTTGGTCAGAGAGGTAAAAAAGCTGTGGCAAAGGTCTACTAGCCGGGCAGAGTGGTGATAGAATGGAGAAATTTCAATATACCCACTTGCCGTGGGTAAAACGAAAGATCTCGGTAACAGGGATATTATCAGTCAACATGCCAGGACTTTGAATGGTCTCCTGCCGGGTTTCACCTTTTTTTAAAAAATGCTTTTCCGAGTAATGTAAGAGTCCAATAAACGGTGTTTCAGGAGAGCCTGTCTCTTTGATGGAAAATTTACACTCCGGGCCATAGCACACATATCGACCAACAAAGCCTTGATCGCGTGGCGTAATATTAAGAGCACGAATGTTCATTTTGCCCATTCTGTCTAATTTGGCCATCCAGGCATTGGCAAATTTCTCAAAACTCTCTTGAACCGATAAAATCCCAGGATCCGCTACGGCGGTAGAAGGCCCTGACACAGTCAGAATCAGGGCCAGTACCGCTGAAAGCAGAATAAGGTGAACTGGATGTTGATTTCGCACGGATATAAATCCTAGTCGAGTATTTTGAACTCTACACGCCGGTTCATACTTCGGCCATCCCGCGTATGATTGTCAGCTATGGGATTTGTCTCGCCATAACCTGTGGTATCCAGCCTGTTTTGAGAAATTCCCTTCTCTACCATGTACTTACATACAGAGGCTGCTCTGCGCTCAGACAGACCCTGGTTATATTTCTCTGTCCCTGTCCAATCGGTATGCCCCTCAATAATTACATTTGTATCAGGAGTTGCCTTTAATATCTCAACTGCTTCATCAAGAATCGGTATAAATTCGGGCTTGATATTCGACTTGTCAAAGTCAAAGTTGATTCCGCGTAAGACTATCTTCTCTCGAACCTCGGGCACGACAACTTCTTCTTTAACCTCTTCTACAACAGCGGGTTCAGGTACGGGTTCTACCACCGGCTCAGGTACGGGCTCAGGTACGGGCTCTGGTATTTTGCTTTCACAGTATCCACAATAATTCTGGAAAGGCATTGGGGGGGCTACAACAGTAACTCCCTTTACGAATCCTTTCTGGCGGTCTGCCATACTTGCGCACCCGGAAACAAGAGACACCATACACAATAAAATCAGGCCAATCTGCAAGTACTTTACCATAACTACCTCCTTTCTTTATATGAAAGTCTCAGGCTTTCATGCTTTGTTGTGCCCGCTTGTGGGCATGGGGGTTAGCTGATGAAAAAATGGATTTCGTTCTATTTTATGTCAGGTAAAGCTATTATGTCAACAAGTCACTCTGACAGGAGTTTAACAGACAATCAGCTTTTCTAGCAACAAAATAATATAAAATCAACAAGTTAACCCTTTATCTGGATATTTCATATAAGCTCAGCCGGATTTTGTGACGCAGCACAGGAGGCTCTTTTGAGCCTTCAGAAGGCAAGCTGCGATCGTCTTTTCTCAAGCTATAGGTACTA
>JAJSZR010000133.1 GCA_030262715.1 Deltaproteobacteria bacterium | reverse complement strand
CGGGGCCTTTACAGGTGCGAATACGGATAAACCAGGCATGTTTCGCCTGGCCCATGGCGGTACCATTTATCTTACAGAGATCGGTGACCTGCCTCTGCCGCTTCAGGCTAAGCTCCTGACTGTTCTTGATGACAAAGAGTTTTTCCCTCTTGGGAGCTCGAAAAAGGTAAAGGTAGATGCCAGGGTGATTGCGTCAACGCATCGTGATTTGAAAGAATTCATCAGGCAGGGCAGATTCAGGGAAGATCTGTTCTTTCGTCTGAATGTCCTTCGCGTGCACTTGCCTCCCCTTAGAAAGCGTGATGGGGACGTTCGCCTTCTAATCGACCATTTGCTGAATGTCTTCAACTCAAACCTGAAAAAATCTATCAAGGGCTTCGACCAGAAGGCCCTAGATGTCCTGCTGAATTACTATTATCCTGGAAATGTGCGTGAACTTCGCAACATCATAGAATATGCGGCAACTGTCTGCCAGGAGGATACGATTCGAACTAAACATCTGCCAAATTATATGTTTTTGTCCAAAGAGAAGGGGCCTTCATCGAGCGATCAAGATCAAGAGTCTGAGAAAGATGTGGGTACGCTGGATATTAGCCCGGGGAGTCCGTCCGAGGCGTCTGGGTCCATGAGCTGGGTATCCTTAGAGAAGAGAATGATAATGGAGGCGCTAATGAAAACCGGGGGCAAACGCGGACGGGCGGCGGAATTACTTGGTTGGGGGCGGAGCACCCTGTGGAGGAAAATGAAACAGCATGGGTTGGAGTAGATATGTGTTGCAATGTATGGACTATTATAGTGACTGGTGATCCAGTATGAAAATACTAATCACCATATCAAAAAATCATGTGGAACCACGATTCGACCTATCGAGCGAGATAGTAATTGCCAGCGTGCGGGATGGACAAATTCTTGGGGAACCCAGGATTATCCTGCTACCAGGCGCATCCTCAGAAGAAATCTGCGCCCTTGTTATCAAAGAAGATGTGTCGGTTGTCATCTGTGGTGGAATTGAAGAAGTCCATTATCAATATCTTACATGGAAAAAAGTGAAGGTCATTGACAGCATTATCGGACCCTACGAGCAGGCATTAAATCTGGCCTTGTCAGATAAACTCGAGGCAGGCGCCATATTACCAGGATAGGTCTGTCTCATCTTGAAACAATTTGAACCCAAAACAGTAAATTCATCCTTTTTGCCCATAATACCCATTGTATTAATATCATTGAACTTTTGTGGGTAATCCATTCTCAGATCATCATGTATGTTCTATTTTGTTTCACATTGTAGCAAGGACAATAAATATCTCCTTGCATAAAAAATTATCTAACATACTGTTTTTATAGAATATTGGTCTATTGGCACAATGATTGCGACCATGCTTGACTTAATTAACATGGGAGGAATAGCCGGTGAATGGTCAACGCAGAGAATTCGAGAGCAACGGGTCAATAGATTTTGCCAGATTAGCTTTCAGGCGCAGGGCGGATGAGACCTAGAATTCTTATTGTTTTACAAGCCGGTTTTTTTTTAGAGACCTTGGCGGACAAATTGAGGCAGAGAAAAATGTCTGTGTTTACTGCAGACATCGGAAATGGGGTTTTTGAAATTCCATCAGGCACGCATGCGGACGTAGTGCTTTTGGATGCGAGATATAGTGACAAGGGCACGATGCAGGCCCTTTCAAGCGTCAAGCGCGAACAGCCCGACGCGGAAATAATATTGATAAGCAGTCCTGACAATATCGGCCTGTCTATGCAGGGTATGCGTGAAGGTGCCTCTGATGACATCACAGTACCCTTTGATATTGACACCTTGTTAGAGAAAATGCGAGAGGCCCTGGCCAGAAAGAAAACTCGCTCAAAAACAAAAGGTACACTCGATTCTCCAACCAGGAGATAGAGACATTAATAAGTGATGGCAATAGGAGGTGCAAACTATGAAAACTAGAGTGTTGATTGTAGATGATGAAAAAGAATTTGTCGAACTTGTGTCCGAGCGTCTGACCATGCGCGACTACGATGTGACAACTAAAGTGGACCCCATTGTCAAGACACAAATTCACGGTAGTGTAAACTTTTTTGTGTGAATTTCGAAGTAGTCGAAAAAAAGGAGGTATGAACATGAAAGGAAGCAATGCGGAGGTGGAAGCACTTCCCATGTGGAAAGTAGCTTTTAAAAACTGGTATAAGTTTCCCTGGATAGAGCTTTTTGTGGTATTAGGTGCTGCGGTTGTTGCTTATATTGGTTTTTGGCTTATATCTCTGGGAATGTCAGCTCCTCCTGGAGCGGAAAGAACACCAGGTTATTTATATTCGTGGATTTCAGGTCTTTTCTTTATTAGCCTTGGTATAGGGTTTCTGGGGACACTTACAGGAATTGGTGGAGGAGTCATTTGGTCTCCTCTTTGTATGGCTTTTACTCCCATGGATAGCTTAATTATTAGGGCAAGTGGTCTTATAATAGCTATGTATAATGCACTTGTAGCTTGTGGACCACTTACAAAGAGGGGATTGATGAATCTTAGACTTATTTGGTTCTTGCTTGTTGTTTATGGAATAGGTTGTTTTGGCGGTGCTCAAGGTGCTGTAATTATTTATAAATACCTTGGGAAAGGAGGCGAAGGAATTATTAGAATAATCCTTGGACTTATAATACTCGTCATTATCATATACTTCCTGACAGGGGGCAAGAAGGCAGAATATCCAGAAGTAAAGAAGGTAGATGGTTTTACCCGTTGGTTTAGAACTCCTCTGCCTTTTTATGAGGCATCTTTACAGAAAGTAATAGATTATCAACTGCGTTTAGGATGGCTGGGCTGGATAGCTGTCTTTTTTATAGGAATGATGGGCGGATTTTTTGGCATGGGTGGCGGATGGGCCATGACCCCAGCCGTGAACGCCATAATGGGTGCTCCACTTAAGGTTGCAGCTGGAACAAGTATGGGTATACTTGGAATGGGAGACTGCATAGCTGTATGGCCTTACTTCTTAGCAGGTGCTATGATTCCACTAATTACAGCTCCTTTACTTGCTGGACAGGTTGTAGGAGGATTAATAGGGGCATACGTAATGATTGGAATTAAGGCTATGTTTGTAAGGTTTATATTGATTGGAGTCTTATGTATGAGCTGTTTTGGGCTTATTACAAAAGGATGTAGCCTTTTAGGCTGGTTTTCACTTCCTGCATGGGTTAGGCTAGGTTTTGGAATACCTTGTGTTTTATTCGTGTTCTATTTAATTGGAAGAGAATATGGATGGTGGGGTAGGTAAAAAGAAAGAATAAAAAAAATAATAAAAGAGGAGGTAGTTATGGAAGAAAGACCTAAAATACCGGCTTCCAATTATGTGCCTGGAGGTATAATTTACTGGGTATGTATTGCAGGCTGTCTACTATGCATGATAGGACCAATGGTAAGTGTAATATTTGTAAAGAACAATGTAGCAGAGCCTTATAAGGTTTTTGATCTGGTCTGGAAAGGCGAAAAAGCAAATCAAATTTGGGCAGAAGTGACACCGGATGGTAAATTTCCGGGGGCTCATTTTTGGATGAAGCATCCTTTTACAGGTGATGGAATGGCACAGCTTGGGGTATGGCTTGGCTGTCTTTGTACCTTACCTGCTGCCCTTGTGGGGGCAATTATCTTCTTTAAGGATGGTCCCCGTATTTATACTATACTTGGTCTTTGGCTTGCTTTTATGATTTTCTTTTCAGCTACGGGTATTTTTAAAATGCACTAGCACGTAGAGGAACAATTCGCTGAAATGAATTATAAAGGCCTGTACTGCTTGCCGAAAAGCATCAGTACAGGCCTTTTTTGTGCGCTGTTAGCGTGCACTATCTCTTGAATCTGACTACTAATTTTTATCTATTTAAGAACGGTTTAGCTAATTCGTGGAGTTACCATCACAGCACACGGAGCGTGCCCGATCACTCTCTGGGTGACACTTCCCGATAGCATTTTTGAAAGTCCGGTCCTTCCATGGCTACCCATTACAATAAGATCTATACCTTTCTCTTTGGCCTCCCTGACAATAAATTCATGGGCCATTCCCCCCATGTGTACGATAGTTTCGCATGGGAGGTTTTCTTTTTCAACCATTTCTTTACCTTTTTTTAGGGTCTCATAAATTTCCGCTGACAGCTTTTCTTCAAGAAGCGATGCCAACGCCATTTGACCAGGATAGAGATCAAGCACGGAAATTAAGTAAATGAAACTATTGCAGACTTTAGCTAAGCTGATTGCCTGATCAAGGGCCCTGTAGGCATGTTCCGACCCGTCAAGGGCCACCAAAAGTTTTTCTCCGCGGGTTAAGGGACAAGCTCCGTGCTCAATTATCATACTCAAAGCCTCCTCTCGCTTGTGTATTATAAATATGTTTTTATAACGACATTACCTCCGTGTCAATGTAAAAAGGACCGGTTTTACCATTGTGCCGGTTTTTAAATAGTGTATTTTTGTAAAAATTCAGGGGTCCAGGAATGATAAAGCACATGGGACGGATACTCATCATAATATCGGTCGTCTTTGTTTTGCCCGGTATTGCCTCCGGAACTGAGTTTACCCAGAGGTTCAATGCAAAAGAAGATTTCACGTTAAAATTGCCTTATAACTGGGTCCAGATTCCAGGGGAAGTCTTAGATGAACATTCCAGGAAGTTGCAACAAGCCGCACCTGATGCGGAAAAATTGGTATATGATTACGGCTTTCAACTGTCCGGCGCCGGGTATTGGCTTGCATGCCCGTACATACTTATTTGCCTGAATAAGACAGGGCGAATTCCTGAAGGCAAGATGAAGAAATTAACTAAAGAAAAAAAAGGATCAAAACCAATCGAGGAAAGAATCAGTGGGATTCCAGATACAGAGGTGGGAGAGATCCTATACGATCTGGATGATCATACTTTATGGATGACCTTCCTGGCAGACGCAGAAAAGATAAAAGGTCTCATAGCTACAAAGCTGACCCGGGAAGGCTGCATCCAGATAGTATGTTACGCTGAAGATCAGGATTTTAATGAATATCGTAAGCTGTTTGAAGATATTGTGAAAAATATTTGTATAAGCGAAGACCTGGAATATAAACCTCGGATAACGGATTCCATACCTATCATTTCCCAGATCAACTTTGACAAAGCCCTTCCAAGGCTCTTTTCAGGTGTGATTGTGATTGCCCTGATCTGGTTGCTGCTAAATAGGGGAAAGAGGAGTCCTAAGGGCCATAAGCGCTAAGTTATTTTTGCACCGGATGTTCATCTTTCAAATGAACGTTTACAAAACATCTTAGCGCTTATGGCCTTCAAAACCTTTGCCACCTCAAGCCCCTCAGGCCCAGTATAATGGCGAGAACACTGAGTATAAAGAGCCAGGAGATTCGCCCTGATATCTCTGTTTTCAAAACCGCATCCATTGAATTGTCAGGGTTATAGTAGACGGTAACGATTTTGCCTTTAGGGTATTCCCTCAGGATTTCTACAGAGCCACTGTAATCGCCGATTATCAAAGTATAGGATATTTGGGAACTTACATAACGATTGCCCTCTACGGAATATTCGTACTTAATAAATGCCCTGCGGCCTATAATCCTCTTGGCACCGGCTATGCGCGACTTTATGATCTTTCCTTGTGTCGTTGGCCAGTTCTGTGACTCATACCCTTTGTAGATTTTGTAAATCCCATAAAATCCAATAACAATTCCTGCAAATAAAACTATAATTAAAGGGTTGACATCTGGTTTTTTGTCCTTTTTGTTTCCAAATAATATCATTGGCCTGTGTTCTTCAATCCCTCATTAACGCTTAAACTCAGGCAGGTACCTGCTTACCTCGGTAAGCATGGTGTCCACTTCGCGATAGGTCCTCTTTAGTTCATTCAAGGCGCTGCCCATCAGGGGAATATTCTTGGATACCTTGGTTCGACCGAGTTCCAGCAACCTCAAAGAATGTCCGGCTACGCGTTCAAAGTTGTTAACAGAAAGTATCAACATCGGTATTCTCTCTGCCTCTTCCTCACTCAGGTCTTGCTGGGAAATCTGGATCACATATCGGGAGATGGCCTCACGCAGACTATGGACAGCCTTGCCATACTCTTCCACCCGGTTCAAAAGCCTCTGGTCATTATACATGAATCCGTCCATGGCATGTTTTATCATATTCCGGGAGATTTCACCCAGCCTGACTATTTCCTTGATTGCCAGCTCAATGGCGATAACAGGTTCTTCAACATATCTGTCATCAAGATATTGCGGGGTCTCCATACCGGGTTTTTCAACTGCCCTGGCAGGGACAATCCAGCAAATGAACCTTGAAAAGTGCCCCACGATCGGCAGGAACAAAAAGGCGTCCATTAACTTTATCGTTACGTGAATATTGGCAATCTGGTGGGCGAGGCTGCCACCCATTTTGGGGATTATCCAGAGATAAAAATGATAAAAGACCACCAGGGTCAGAAATACACCGAAGAAATTAAAAAAAGTATGCGAAATCGCCGCACGTTTAGATTCTACATTAGTACCAATGCTCGCAATGAGCGCTGTTACGCAGGTTCCGATATTGCAGCCCAGGATCAGGGGG
>JAJSZR010000132.1 GCA_030262715.1 Deltaproteobacteria bacterium | reverse complement strand
ACCATACAGGTCCCCAGCTTGGAGATCTCAGGATCCTGTTCCATGGCCTTGGCCTTGGCAAGGGCTTCCGGAGTGTATGTAACACCATCCCCGCCATAGACTTCTCTGGTGATCAGCTCTATGCGTTTGCGAATAGGCATATCAAGATCATAGAGGAGGCGGAACTCGTTTTTCTCTTCACAGGCTTCGACAACTGCGTCTGCGAATTCGAGCGCGCCGTCTCCACCCTTGAGCCAGTGCTCGGATACGGCCACCCGTGCACCGGCCTGCTCGAGTAGCCTGCGCACCACAGCGATCTCGTCCTTGGTATTATTGTAAAAAGCATTAATACAGACCACGGGGTTGATGCCCGCCTTTTTCACGGTCTCAATATGATGGATCAGATTTGCGCATCCCTTCTCCACCCACTCTACATTCTCGGTGTTATACTCATCGGGCATCGGACGCCCTGGACGAGGTATGGGCGCTCCGCCGTGGCACTTAAGTGCCCTGATAGTGGCCACTATCACCGCACAGTTAGGCTTTAGCCCGCTGAAACGACATTTGAGGTTCCAGAATTTCTCAAAACCGATGTCAGCGCCAAAGCCGCTCTCAGTTATAAGGTAGTCAGTAAGCTTTAATCCGATTCTGTCGGCAATGACCGAAGACTGGCCTATAGCTATGTTCGCAAAAGGCCCTGCGTGGACCATGCAGGGTTGGCCTTCAACAGTTTGCATAAGGTTAGGATTGATGGCCTCCACCATCCAGGCGGTCATGCCGCCGGCCACTTCAAGGTCTTCTGTCGTAACGGGTTTTCCAGTACGATCATAGGCAAGGACTATACGGCCTATACGTTCTCTGAGATCCTTCAGATCATTTGCCACTGCAAGTATCGCCATGATTTCCGAGCTGACGGCTATGTTGAACCCGCTCTGCATGGTAAGGCCGTCCATCCGTCCTCCCAATCCAATCGTGATGTTCCTCAGGGCCTGGGCGCAAAAATCCATTATCCACCTGAACTCCACGCTCTTGGGGTGAATATTGAGACGTTTTAGTCCCCTCCTACCCAACTGCTCGTCCGTGTAGTTTGACTCGTGCTGCATTCGGGCAGTCAAGGCGGTCATCCCCAGATTATGGGCATTCATAATGGCGTTGATGTCACCTGTGAGCCCGAGAGAGAATCTCGAAAGAGGAATGACCAGCGAAAGTCCCCCTCCTGCCGCACTGCCCTTGATATTGAAGGTAGGTCCTCCGGATGGCTGCCGTATGGCGCCCATTACGTTTATGCCCCTCTTCCCGAGGCCTTCCATAAGACCTACTGCACAGGTGCTTTTACCCTCACCCAGAGGAGTGGGTGTAATAGCAGTTACGTCGATGTACTTCCCATCCTGCTTGTCCTTGAGACGTTCTAATACCTTGGCATAGTCGATCTTTGCCACATGGTGGCCATAAGGAAGAAGCTCTTCCTTTTCAAGGGCCAGTTCCTCACCAAGCTGATATACGGTCTTCATGTCTTCTTCGGCAGCTTCGGAAATTTGCCAGTCTTTCATTTTAGTTGGATCTAGTTTCATCAGAAGATTCTCCTTTATAAAATTTTCTGGACGTAGACCCGGACATGATATAAATGGGAGTTCCCATTTATTAAAAAGATCCCTGTTGAAGGAGAATGTCCAGGTTTATGAATCTTAATTCAGTATCAGGTAGATAACTGAAACAGAATTTGTCAATTCCAGACTATATTAACTACCCTAGATAGATTTTTTTTTCAATAAATGTAGAAAAAAATTATGGAGGATAAAAATTGTTACTGGAAATAGACCCGGAAAGGCCCAGTCCTCGCCAGATAAACAGGGTGGCAGAGGTCTTGAGGAGGGGAGAAATAATCGTATATCCCACAGATACCTGTTATGGCATAGGAGCTGACATCTTTAACAAGAAAGCAATCGGACGGATTTATCAAATCAAGGGACTCCATAAAAGCACGCCCTTTAGTTTTGTATGCGCAGATCTCAGAGACATAAGCAAATATGCCTTTGTGACAGACTATGCCTACCGAATATTGAGACGTTTTCTGCCGGGCCCTTACACCTTTATTCTGCAGGGGTCCCGGGAAGTCCCCAAAATGATGCTTACAAAACGCCGCACTGTTGGAATTCGGATTCCGGCTCACCCGGTCTGTGAGGCAATAGCTGAGGCCTTGGGAAACCCGCTTATAAGTACATCGGCAGGCATAGGTGATGGACCTGTATGGTCAGATCCCAAAGAAATTAATGAAGCCTTAGGAAAGAGATCGGCCATAGTGGTAGACAGCGGAATTATTCCTGCAGTGCCATCAAGCGTTATATCGTTGGTGAATGACGAGCCCCTGGTGCTTAGAAAGGGTAAGGGTGACTGCTCGGCTTTTTTAGAAAAGAAAGCATAGACACACTTTCCTAAAGGCCTGGAATTTACTAGCCGTCAGACCTGAGATTCTTACCTGCCTTGAAGACTACGCGGTAGCTTGAAGGGCATACTGTGAGCAAACCTGTCTTGGGGTTCACAAATTTACGCCCTTTTTGCCTATGTAGTGAAAAACTTCCTATTCCCCTGATCTCTATTTTTCTTTTTTCTTTAAGCGCTGAAGTCATCGCGTCGAAGACTAGGTCTACTACGGTTTCGAGGTCCTTTTTCAGATGCTGTGAAAACCCTTGCTGTAACTGGACAACAAGATCACCCTTCAATATAGACTGTGGCTGTTGCTCAAATCCCATAGGAAACCGGATTATTTGTGGGAGACCCCAATAACTGCCGGAGAACATTGCTCAAGGTCTTTGTTCCTTCTTCCTGTAGAAGCTCCCTCATGATTGAAAGGCGATCTCTCTTGGGATAGACGAGTTCAGGCCTACCTTCTATTCCTGCCAGACTTGCAGCCTTATCCACGGCCACGCTGAAGTTGCCCAGTTCGTCTACCAGTTTGGTATCCAGGGCCTGATGACCTGTCATAATGCGTCCATCAGCAAGGGCTGAAACCTGCTCTTCAGGGAGCTTTCGACTCTTGGCTACTGCCATTACGAATTGCCTCTGTATATCTTGCATTACCCCCTGGAGTAAGCCGCGTTCATCTTCTGTCATATCTCTAGTGATGGAACCCAGATCCTTGAAAGTCCCGCTTTTGACTACGGTTGTCTTGATTCCGAGTTTCTCCAGCAGAGGCCCTATATTGGGGACCTTCATAATAACCCCGATACTTCCAGTCACCGTGCCAGGGTTAGCTACAATATGCCTGGCACCTAAAGACGCATAGTACCCGCCTGATGCTGCTACTGTGGCAAGAGATGCCACCACAGGTTTTTCCTGGTCCAGTCTGAGAATCTCTTCATAAAGTTCCTGAGACGCCCCAACTGCACCACCAGGACTGTTTACGCGGATTACCACGGCCTTAATTTTTTGATTATATCGAAAATCCCGCAGGGCCTTTATGGTAGCCTCCGGCTCAGTGATGAGGCCTTTGATATCCACTACTCCAACTTTATCTCCGTGGTAAACCGAAGGGCCGGTAACCACGCCCTTTGTTGTCCATAATACTAACAGAAAAAAGGCCACCATGATGACTATGGTGAATCCTCCGATAGTGGCCAAAGCGACCAATAAGGGATGGGCATGTTGGCGTTCTTTGCGTGCCTGCAACTCTTGCATGATCTCCGTTTTATTCCTTCCGGCCTTCGTCTTCCTCAGAGCGAGCACGATTGTGCTGTACTAATTCCTCTTGCAACAAGCTGCCCAAAGTAGTACCGGCAGACTTGTTGATGCCGCTGTACTCATCAAAATGTGAACGTTCCTCATCTTCAGATATCCGCTTAACAGAGAGTCCAATACGCCTTTCCAGAGGGGCTACATGGATAACCTTGGCAGAGACTTCATTTCCCACCTGGAACATCCCAACCGGTGTCTTGATTTTGCCGGGCCCCAACTCAGAAATGTGAATCAGGCCTTCCACTCCCTCTTCAAGCTCAACAAATACCCCAAAATCCGTTACATTTGTCACTTTGCCAGCAATCTGACTATCAACAGGATATCTCTCAGGAGCCGACTCCCACGGGTCAGGATGAAGTTGTTTAACCCCCAGGGAAAAACGTTCCTTTTCCTTGTCAATATTGAGCACTACGGCCTGAATAGTCTCCCCTTTTTTATAAATTTCATTGGGATGCTTAATCCTTTTGCTCCAGGAGAGGTCCGAGATATGAATAAGCCCGTCTATGGCCTCTTCAATGCCTATGAACAGACCGAAGTCAGTGATATTCTTTACTATTCCTTCAATCACGGTACCAATTGGATAGCGATCCTGAACCAGATCCCAGGGATTGGGTTCTATCTGCTTTAGTCCCAGAGATATCCTTTGAGCCTTGGAGTCAACCTTGAGCACAATTGCCTCTACAATATCTCCCACATTAACCATCTGGGAGGGATGACGTATGCGCTTGGTCCACGACATCTCAGACACATGTATCAGGCCCTCTACGCCCTCCTCGAGCTCTATAAAGACACCGTAATCCGTTAGGCTTACCACCTTGCCGGTCACTTTTTCTCCCACAGGGTACTTCTCTTCCACTCGCAGCCAAGGATCCTCTGTAAGCTGCTTCATGCCTAAGGAAACCTTTCCACTTTCACGATCAAATGTGAGAACCTTCACTCTAATTGTGTCACCCACATTAAAGAGCTTGGAAGGATGTTCTACACGTCCCCATGACATGTCGGTGATATGGAGAAGCCCGTCGATCCCTCCAAGATCTATGAACACGCCATAATCTGTGATATTTTTGACTTCTCCTTCTCTGACCTGCCCTTCCTCAAGAGAAGCCAAGGTATTAACCCTTTTCTCAGACATTTCCTTTTCCAGAAGGAACCTGCGGGAGACCACGACATTCTCTCTACGGCGATTACACTTCAGGATAGCACATTCTACAGTCTGATTTGCAAGGGCCTCGGGGTCACGAACAGGTCTGAGATCGATTTGAGAAAAGGGTAAAAATGCTGTTACTCCGCCCTTGCGGTCACCAATTCGTACAGACAAACCACCTTTTACCCTGGACACCACGGTAGCTCTCACAGGGCTTTCTGTTTCAAAGGCCTTTGCTATTTCTTCCCACACTTGACGCCGGAGGGCCTTGGAATGGGAAAGCCTTAACATTCCCTCCTCAGGGTCCCAACGTTCAAGCAGCACTTCTACGGTATCTCCTGCGGAGACGGTTACCTCTCCTTCCTCGTCACAAAATTCCCGAATCGGGATCAGGCCTTCTGACTTATATCCGACGTCGATCATGACGGATTCTTTGTCGACGCGCACAACAGTACCTTCTAGAACCTCTCCTTCCTGAAAGGTACGAAGACTCTTCTCAAAAAGGTCTTCAAACTGGCCCATGTCACCGGCTTCCTCCGGTGACTCATTTTTTTTCAAAACCTGGGAATCTTCTTGAGAAATTGCAGCCTCCTGGTCGGAAGCTCCAGCTAGAGTTTGTTCCTGAGTTACCTCACTCGCCACTTTTTCCATTACCCAATAACCCTCCTAAAAAAACGAATGCTGTTTTATACCAGGACAGCTTACAAAGTTCAATGGCATAAAAAACCAATATAAGGTTTATGGAAGCCTCAAACACTCACTATCTATTGACGTCTAATTTGCCTCACTTGTGAAATCATTAATTTAGAACTAAAATATATTAAATGACTTTTAACTCAAACGACAAGCAACATAAGCTTCCTTTGGGCGTATGCCTTGTAAGCGGAGGTCTTGATAGCTGTGTCACTGCTGCTATTGCTGCACGAAATTGCCGCTTGGCCTTTCTTCATGTAAACTACGGCCAGCTCACCGAGGAGCGAGAACTCCTGGCCTTTGATGCCATAGCTGACTACTATGGAGTTAAGGACCGCCTGAAGGTCGATATCTCCTATCTTAAGTCCATAGGTGGTTCCGCCCTTACAGATCCGACAATACCAGTACCGGAAGACTCCTTTGGGGAATCCGGGGTCCCGGTAACGTATGTCCCTTTTAGGAATACCCATATGCTGGCCGTGGCAGTCTCGTGGGCAGAGGTGCTTGGAGCCGGATACATATACATAGGGGCCACAGAAGTGGATAGCTCCGGCTACCCGGACTGCAGAAAATCCTACTTCGATGCCTATAAACTACTTGTAAGAGAAGGGACCCGGCCTGAAACGAAGATTGAAATCATAACTCCATTAATCGATTATGATAAGGGGATGGTAGTAAAAGAGGGTCTGGCTTTAAGGGCCCCTCTACACCTCACCTGGTCATGCTATCAAAATCAAAATGTAGCATGCGGGAAATGCGATTCCTGTATTCTGCGAATCAGGGGCTTTGCTGCAGCAGGAGTGCCTGATCCTATACGATATGTGATGTAACCGTTCAAAGGTTCAGATTTTCGGTGAACCCAACAAACCCAATGAACCCAACAAACCCAACAAACCCAACAAACCCAACAAACCCAACAAACCCCCACGAAATTTTTTCTTGTAAACTTTGCGGTCACTGTTGCCACGGAGAGAGCACTGTTTCCCTGTCTCAGGCGGAACAGGAGGCCATAGCTTCCTTTCTGGATCTTGAT
>JAJSZR010000131.1 GCA_030262715.1 Deltaproteobacteria bacterium | reverse complement strand
GGGCTTGGAGTAAAGAGCGGGGAAAGTGTCGTGCTGAGGGAACGAAGTCTTATGGGAGTGGTGCTCCCCCTGGTCCGAATAGACCTTCCACCACATAAGCCGGGCTATGGGCTCTATGGAACAGGTAAGTCTATGGACGCCACATCCGAGGCCGTGCATAGAGCCATGGAGGTTGTGGCAGAGCTGGCAGAGCTGGAGGTAGGCATTGAGCGCCTCATGGCAGAGCTGAAGAAGACGCTCAAGCGTATAAATGCCCTGGCACATATCTATGTCCCGACCTACCGGGCAACGATCAAGGCCATGGAAGAAACCCTTGAGGAGAAAGAGCGAGAGGCGCTTTTTCAGCTTAAACGTGTAAGGAAGAAATCGGCATTCTTCATAGCAAGCCAGAAGTAGTTTACGCTTTGTTCATCCTGTACTTTGACAGTGAAATGGAAACTTGAAATTAGAAACTTGAAATTAGAACTGATTGATCGAGTTTTTATCCAATTTCCAATTTCTATTTTCCAGTTTCGGCATCCAGCAATGAGGACATAGGGACGATGAAGGGAGATAACAGGCTATTTGCCAGGATATTGACCCCTGTTGATGGCTCAAAATTCAGCCTGAAGGCAGTAAGGCTTGCCAAACGGCTGGCAGAAATCCAGGGTTCCGAACTGCTCTTGCTCCACGTATTGGACACGGCAGTATTCGATCAACTATGCAGGTTTAACTATAAGCCCCATAATGAAGTCCGTGCCGACATGGAAGGAAGTGCAAGGGCCTTCCTGAACGACATGTCTATAGAGATCAGTCAATCGAACGTGGCGGTCTCCATAACCATCAAGGAGGGGATCCCTCACGAGGTAATCCTTGATGAGGCAGTCAGTTGGGGTGCTGATCTCATTGTTATGGGAAAGCTGGGAAAAAGAGGTGTAAGCAGGATCCTGCTTGGAAGCGTTGCCGAGCGCGTGATTGAGTTTGCCAACCTCCCTGTATTGCTGGCTAACGCTTTCTGACGATTATGAGATCGAGGGGCAGGGAAAGGCCTTTTGCCACCTCAAGTCCTATCATTACGAGATCATCAAAATTCGTTAAAAAGGCCGCACCGGCCTTGAAAAGGCCTTTTTGCCTGCAAAGGTAGCCGTTCCACCCAATTGTTCTTCAATCCGCATAAGCTGGTTATATTTCTCCACCCGTTCTCCCCTGGCAGGCGCCCCTGTTTTCAGGTGGCCGGTGTCCAGGGCAACCGTCATATCCGCTATAAAACTGTCAACGGTTTCACCGCTTCGGTGAGAGACCATGGCCCCCCATTCTGCCAGCCTGGCCATGCGTACCGCCGCCATGGTTTCGCTCAAGGTACCAATCTGGTTAAGCTTAATAAGGACGCCGTTGGCTATATTTTCACGAATACCTCTGGCAATACGTTCCACGTTGGTGACAAAAATATCATCTCCCACCAATTCAATAGTTGCACCCAGATGCTCATTGAGTATTTTCCATCCATTCCAGTCATCTTCAGCAAGGCCGTCCTCCAAAACGACATATGGGTATCTGTCAGCCAGTACGGCATGATATTTTACCATCTCCTCTGAAGTTAATTCCCGGTTTTCCGTACGAAGCAGGTATTTACCATCCTTGAAAAATTCAGTTGAAGCCGGATCAAGGGCTACCCCGACGTCCTTACCGGGATTAAGACCAACGTCGGTTATGGCCCGCATGATGTATTCAAGTGGTTCTTCATTGGAACCTACTTCCGGGGCGAAGCCGCCTTCATCGCCCACACCTACACGATGCCCCTCGGCCTTTAGCACTGATTTCAAGGCATGGTAAACTTCCGCGCCCCATTCAACGGCTTGCCTGACATCATTTGCTCCATAAGGTACGATCATATATTCCTGGAAATCAGCCCCCTGCCAGTTGGCATGGATACCGCCGTTCAGGATATTCATCATGGGTACAGGTAAGCGTGTGGCATTTGCCCCCCCAAGGTAATGGAAAAGAGGCAAATCCGAGGCCATGGCCGCTGCTCTGGCTACAGCAAGTGATACAGCAAGGATTGCATTTGCTCCAAATTTTGCTTTATTGGGAGTGCCATCCAGGCGAATCATGGCTTCATCAATAGCGCTTTGATGAATGGCATTCATGCCGGAAACTTCTGCGGCAATCGGTCCATTTACATTTGCCACCGCTTTGAGTACTCCTTTGCCCGAAAAATGCTGTTTATCACCATCGCGTAATTCCACAGCCTCGTGGCTTCCGGTAGAGGCCCCGGATGGCACGGCTGCCCGCGCCGTGACTCCACATTGTAAAGAACATTCCACTTCAATCGTGGGATTACCCCGCGAGTCAAGGATTTGTCTTGCAAGTACCGTTTTGATGCGTGTGTCCATGATTACCTCCTTATCTTTTTCGTTCTTCCAAATTTATCTTTGGAACCAGCTATTCCCAATCTCATGTATTTTAGCAATAAAAAGGGGCTTTGCCGACCTGTTTTTAGACTCTTTCTCAGGTTTGCAGAAAGACCGACCGCGTCATTCCGGCGAAAGCCGGAATCCAGTATCTTTTCAAAACGTTCTGCGATCTGGATGCCGGATCAAGTCCGGCATGACGAGAGAACTTTGGACTCTCAAGAGAAAGAGGTAGTCAAGGTAAGGATATGGGCATTAAAGAGCGACTCATTCAATAGAAGCAGTGTATTTAGGTTTGCTGTCTGCTAAGATATTGTATAAAATTTATAATTGAGGGATTCAGGAATTTCATTGGTGTGCTGCAAATAGCTCAGATGTTTGCGGCTCTTATTTACGAGGTAATCTAACATGCGAGGCCCACGGTGACTCATCCGGTTTTTCCTTTTAAAAAAGGCGTTTTTCTTGCTGATTTTCACATTCATTCCCACTATAGCAGGGCCACAAGTCCTAATATGCATCCATCTATTACCAATCGTGTGGCTAAGCAGAAAGGTTTGTCCGTTATAGGCACTGGTGACTTTACCCATCCGGGCTATCTTGAGGAGTTAAAGGAGGAATTGGAGCCTGAGGGTACAGGACTCTATGTCTGCAAAGACGACCCTGATGGAACAAAATTCATCCTCACCTCTGAGGTATCCAACATCTTCACCCAGGGCGGGAAAAGTCGCAGGATACATACGGTTTTTTTTGCACCTGATTTCCAGGTGGTAGAAGAGATCCAGGACCGTGTTGGGTCAATAGGGAATATCTCCTCAGATGGCCGTCCAATCCTTGGCTTTCCGGTAAAGGAACTTGTCAGAATAATAATGGAAGTATCATCTGACTGCTTTGTACTGCCGGCACATATCTGGACTCCATGGTTTTCTCTGTTTGGTGCAAAATCCGGCTTTGACACACTGGAAGAGTGCTTTGAGGAACAAAGCAAGCATATTTTCGCACTGGAGACAGGACTCTCTTCAGATCCTCAGATGAACTGGCGCTTATCCGCCCTGGATAAATACACACTGCTTTCAAACTCCGATGCCCATTCTCCTCCAAAGCTGGCAAGGGAAGCAAATTGTTTTTCCTGCGAGCCCACCTATGAAGCAATTACTGCTGCCATCAAGGATCCGGGCTGTGGCTTTGAGGGGACCATCGAGTTTTTTCCAGAGGAGGGTAAATATCACTATGATGGTCACAGGGCCTGCGGTATCTGTATGAAACCACAGGAGACTATTAAACACAAAGGCAAGTGTCCGGTATGCGGCCAGAATCTCACAGTAGGTGTTCTACATCGGATAGAGGAGCTTGCTGACAGGCCTGAAGGCTTTATTCCTGAAGCCGCAAAGCCCTGTGTACACCTTATACCTCTTGAGGAGATTGTCGCTGAGGCATTTGGTGTGCGTAGCATCACAGGTAGAGTGAAAAAAGAGTACCAGAGACTGATCCGGCTTGGAAAATCTGAGATGAATATACTCCTCTGGAAGAGCGAGGAAGAACTTCAGCACATTGTACCGGACAGGATCCTGGAGGGAATACTGCGCATGAGAAAGGGTGAGATAAAGATAAGTCCCGGTCACGACGGGCTCTACGGAAAGATCAGCATCTTTTCCGAAGAGGAGAGGGAAGAGCTGCATAGCTCAAAGGCCTCCTCAAAAGAGAAAGCCGTGCAAATGGATCTGTTTTAACGTGAAAATACTTTTTTAATCAGCCACCCGGAGGAATATGCTACGCATTCCACAGGGCAGGCAGACACACACAGACGAACACAGACGTTTTCCCCTACAGACATAGTGGGCAAAAGTATGTGCGGCCGACTCGAAGCATAGTGGCGCCATCGCACTTTTTGATAGGGACTTTTTGGCTCCACGACGCCTTTGATCTACGGCAGCGTTGTGATTACGCTGCCTTGTATCGCCTCCCGATGGATGAGGCCGAAAGAACCTTGGAAAATGCCGAATCGTTTATCTGTTCAAATGGGCGCCAGATATTTCAAGATCGAGGACCTCAAGGCAGATACATTGGTAGAGTCCTGCGGGAGGATTTGTTGGTATAGTGTTGATTCCCAGATTAATTTCCAGTCCAAGGAATTGCGAGGAGAATATATGAATTGTGTCTTATCAAATATCATGTACACGGGAAAGTCGGTTGTTAACAACGCCTACCTCCTATTTGAGGGACAGAAGATTATCGGGATTTCTAAATCCAAGAAAGGCTCTCTTCTGGGGACATTTGCCGTGATTACTCCTGCCTTTATAGATCCTCATAGCCATATAGGCATGTGCAGAGCTGGCGAACCCAGCATTGAATCTGAGGCTAATGAGTGTATGAATTCCATTCTTGTTCTTTCTGATGCGCTCGATTCAGTGCAGATGGATGACACTGCTTTTAAGGACGCGGTTGAGATGGGGGTGCTGTACTCATGTGTTGTTCCGGGCAGCGGGAATATAATCGGCGGGCTCTCGGCAGTAATCCGGAACTATGCCCAAAACAGCACAGAAGCCCTGATCAGCCGTGCAGGAATCAAGGCCGCTTTAGGCTATAATCCTATGTCAACGCTGGATTGGGAGGGAGATCGTCCATCCACACGCATGGGGGCTCTAAATATTCTGCGCGCAAAACTGGACGAAGTGCGCCAGAAGGTTCAAAAATATCATAGCGCCAAAGGTAAGAAGAAGCAGGAGATCACTTTCTCGGCGGCGGAAGCCGTATTGCGGGATTTGTTGGCTGGTAAGCAGGTCCTGCGCGTTCATATTCACAAGATCGATGATATAGCAGCCCTGCTGCGTCTCATAGATGAGTTCGAACTCAAGGTCACGGTTGAGCACGCTATGGACGTTCACCAGCCCGAAATTTTTCAGGAACTGAAGAAACGAAAAATCTCTGTCACATATGGCCCGGTCGACGCGTTTGCTTATAAGGTGGAACTCAAGCATGAGAACTGGCGAAACGTCAGGTATCTTGTGGAGTCGGGGGTAGAGTATGGCCTCATGACCGATCATCCAGTTACTCCTGCCCGGCAGCTTTTTATTCAAACCCGCTGGTTCACCCGGGCAGGGCTAAACAAACAGCAGGCGATCGAACTGGTCTCGCGCAAGAACGCGGAAATCCTTGGTATTTACAAGATGCTCGGCACGCTCGAAAAAGGTAAATGGGCATCATTCACATGCTGGAACGGGGATCCTTTCGACCTGACAACTTATCCGCTGGCTGTGTTCGGCGAAGGAGAATTACTCTTTTCCGAGTGAAGGCGATAAACCGACTCATTTCGGTTCAATGATTGAAATTAGTATTCTAAGGAACGCTGTGTTCTGCTTTTGCCGTGTGTTGAAGCTGTTGTTATGCCTTTGGTCAATTTATATTTTTCTAATTCTGATTCTATTTGGCGAAATTACTGTAAAATTACCCAATATCTCATTTTCATGATTGATAATGGTAGAGGAAACTATATTTGCCTTTAATTCTGTGCTCAGACCAGATAAACGGACCAAGACAACTCCATAAGAAACGAGATGTTAACGAAATACTAATTCGCCGAAATCCTTATCTGAAGTTATTAAAGAAGCAGACTCATTGTTTGCAAGCTTGAGCACCTCATCATCAGATATTGATGGCGCCATTTCTGCTACATACCATACAGAATGACCGTCATCACGCAATCGTTCAACAATTTGTCTGTCAACACTTTCATCTGCAACAAAATTCATGCTGTTGTCTCTTCAATAGGGTATACTACATCTGCTTTCAAAGCCTCAGCCGCAAATGCGCATGATGCTTGTATAGCTTCATGTGTTAAGCGTGGGTGTTCATCCAAAATTTGATGTACAGATTCGCCAGCTGCTATCTTTTCCAAGATTAATTCAACTGTAATTCGAGTTCCTTTAATAACAGGTTTGCCCATCATTATTTTCGGATTTGAAATTATTAACTCGCTCATTATCATCTCCTTTTTTAAGGACAACGGCTGGCATAACCTGTTTTAAAATGCGCTAGCATTTTAAAATCCGTGTTCATGCCATTGCTATGCTATTTTATTTTGTTGATATAAATTCATTCAGGTCTGAATCCAGTATGTTTTTAAGCTCAATAAAATTGTCTTCTCTGGTTTCCGTGAACAGGAAACCAAAGACAGGATATTTTTGGAAATCAATTTTTCTTAGCTCTAATGGCTTTTCAAATTTGGAAATCAATTTTTCATAATT
>JAJSZR010000130.1 GCA_030262715.1 Deltaproteobacteria bacterium | reverse complement strand
GCCCAGATGGCAAGAGCTGCGGGAATTCATCTCATCGTGGCCACTCAGAGGCCGTCAGTTGATGTACTTACAGGCCTTATCAAGGCAAACTTCCCTGCCCGGATCTCCTTTAAGGTCTCATCCAAGGTAGATTCCCGGACCATACTGGACATAATGGGAGCAGAAAGGCTCCTTGGAATGGGGGACATGCTCTTTCTGCCTCCAGGATCTTCCGCTCTGGAGCGCATCCACGGGGCCTATGTATCTGAAAAAGAAATAGTCCGAGTAGTGGAGTTCCTTAAGGCCCAGGGTGAGCCAGATTATGATCAGACTGTGATCGAACCTATACCCGGAGAAGAGGATTCTGAAACATCAGGTCCTGGCGGGGAATCGGTTGACGATAAATATGACGAGGCCGTTGAGATCATCACCCAGACCGGCCAGGCATCCATATCCATGCTCCAGCGCAGGCTGCGTGTTGGTTACAACCGGGCAGCCAGAATGATAGAGCAGATGGAGCATGATGGGGTAGTAAGCCCAACGGACAACATGGGACGCAGGCACGTCCTTGTCCGGAAGTATGAATAATCTTAGCCGTTCACGGCTTGAAACTTGAAATTGGAAAGTAGAAATTCGGGAGAGATGATCAGAAGAAAAGTTTTATCTGAGTCAAACGCGACAGAATACAAGGCAATAGTTGAAAAACTCGGCTCAAAATTGAATGCGCTTATGAACAGTACAAAAGCATGAAAGCCAAATTTCCAATTTCCAATTTCCAATTTCAGCGTTCCAAGAGCGCTTACGAATAGTCTCATGCATGCCGAACTTATCATCAACGTCATCCCCTGGGAAACAAGAATCGCCTTATTGGAGAATGGCTCTGTTGTGGAATTTCACATAGAGCGGATAGCCGAGAGGGGATATGTGGGAAATATCTATAAAGGACGTGTTGTAAGGGTCCTTCCCGGGATGCAGGCTGCCTTTGTAGATATTGGTCTCGAACGTACGGCCTTTTTATACGTAACAGATGTCTACGATCACCTTTCAGAGTTTGAATTGATGCTTGGCAGGACCGAGGACGAGGAGAATCACTTAATACATTTCACCACTGAGGAAGAGCACCCCCTGCATTACACCCCGCCTCCTTTCAGGATAGAGGACCTGCTTCACGAAGGTCAGGAAATCCTGGTCCAGGTAGCCAAGGATCCCATGGGAAGCAAGGGGGCCAGGGTCACTTCCCACATCTCACTCCCCGGAAGACACCTAGTGCTCATGCCAACTATGAATCACATGGGGATCTCCCGAAGGATCGAAGACGAGTCTGAGCGTAAGCGTCTAAAAGAAATAATAAATTCACTGCGTCCAAATGGTTTCGGATTTATAGGGAGAACAGCAAGTGAAGGCGCTACTGTGGAAAACATCCAGGCCGAAATGGAATTCCTTCTTCACCTCTGGACGAATATTCAAAAAAGGGCTGAATGCCATCACTGCCCAAGTCTTGTCTATGAAGACCTGGATATTACCCTCAGGGCAGTACGGGACCTGTTTACCTGTGATGTAAAACGCCTGGTGGTTGACTCAAAGCCTGCCTATGAGCGTATTCTGGCCTTTATTGAGACCTTTGCCCTTCACCTTCAGCCCAGTGTTGAACTCTACGAGCAATCCATACCTATCTTCGATGCATTTGGCATTGAAGTGGAGTTGTCAAAGGCCCTTCGTAAAAAGGTCTGGCTGAAATCCGGGGGATACATACTCATAGAAACCACTGAGGCACTTATAGCCATAGATGTCAACACCGGAAAATACATAGGAAAACGTCACCTGGAGGACACTATTCTGAAGACAAACCTTGAGGCGGCCAAGGAAATCGCATATCAGCTCCGCCTCAGAAACATGGGCGGCCTGATCATAATCGACTTCATAGACATGGAAAATGCCGCAAACAGAGAGGATGTGTTTAAAACCCTTAAAGAGGCTATAAAAAAGGACAGAAGCAAGACCAACATCCTGCGCATATCAGAGATCGGCCTAATCCAGATGACCAGAAAGCGAAACAGAGAGAACCTGCACCATATACTATGTGAACCCTGCTTTTACTGTGACGGGGCTGGGGAACTCAAATCCAAAAGGACCCTGTGCTACGAAATCTTCCGCCGGATACAGCGAGAAACAATAAATGATAACAGGACTAGCATACATGTCCTTGTCCATCCCAAGATAGGAGAAATGCTCCTTAAGGAAGAGGCCCACAATGTGGAATTTCTGGAAAAGTCCCTTGAGAGGGAAATCACCATTATCTCGAAACCTGAGCTACACTTGGAACAGTATGAGATAAAATACCTGTGACAGACCTCGTTAAGTGGCTCAGTAGTTGATTAGTTAAGTGGTTATTATTATTTGAATTTATATGGTTTGCATAGAAATTGGACACTTGATGTAATTGAAGCTCTAATATGCTGATTTAACATACTTATTTTTCGACTCAACGACTCAACGACTCAACTATTTGACGCTCTCTGTGTGAGGAACAACATGGCCTTTGAACCTAATGCATTACCAACACTGATTGGAAGTCTGCCCATTTCGGATCACCATGAGGCCACCAGGCTGATCTTGGAGTACATGCCTGAAATTCCGCTCTGGGCACAGCTTCCAGTGTATCCGGAGGAAAGGCTCCTTTCCCAGTTTACAGAGGGTCTTCCCGGGATACGGGGAGAGGGAGATTCCCTCCACTTTGACACAGAAGATCCGGCCTTTGAACAGGAGCTCCTCTCATTCTATGAACAGTACCTGGAGGTCACTGAGGCAGGACTCTCTCTGGAACAATCCATCTTTTCCTTTTCCGACAAAACAGGACGCGGTTTCAAGGCATTTCTTGAAGCTATCCCACAGACCAGCTACAAGCCCGTTGCCCTCAAAGGCCAGATCACCGGTCCGTTTACAATGCTTAGCGGTCTTAAGGATAAGTCCGGTCGCCTGGCCTTCTTCAATCCTCAACTCCGTGAAGTGATAGTCAAGTCCATCGCCCTCAGGGCCAGGTACCAGGTAGAAGAGATGAAGGCCCTGGGCCATGAGGTAATCCTGTTCCTGGATGAGCCGGCACTTGCCGGATTCGGGTCCTCTGCCATGGTTGGCATCACAAAGAAAGATGTAATTTCTGACCTGACCGAGGTAATTAATACTGTGAAACAGGCAGGAGGCATTCCAGGTATACACGTATGCGCCAACACGGATTGGTCCGTGATCCTGGAAACTCCGTTGGATATCCTGAGTTTCGATGCCTATGGCTTTTTTGACCGAATAGTCCTGTATAAAGAACAATTGTCGGATTTCCTGAAAAAGGGAAAGATAATCGCCTGGGGCCTAGTTCCGACTTTAAATGACGAGGACCTGATAAAAGAGGATGTTCCAAGTTTAAGGACTCTGTGGAACGAGCAGGTAAAACAGTTAGGCGCAGATCCCGATATGATAAAGAGGCAGGCGCTCATTACTCCAAGCTGTGGCACAGGACTCCTGTCTCGTGAGCTCTCTCTCCGTGTCCTGATGCTTACTAGGGATCTTTCAAGGGCTATAAGGGGGATTTCCTGACCTGGTGATGATTCCGCTAAAAAAACCCAATCTGCGGCGTTGCTTCAATTTCCCAGTCCATGCGAAGTACGATAAGTACGTCTCATTCCTGGAAAATTTTGCGCCTTGCATCTCGGGCTTTTTGAGCGGAATCATATTTCAGGGTTGCTTTTCTTTTGTTAACCCTTACTAACCTTGAACCTTGAACCTGTGAACCCTGATAAGGCGACACTATCGAGGTTGCCCTGTGGCTGGAATCTACATCTCAAATGATCCATCCGGTCGTATTATCGTTTCCAAGAAAAACATTGGAGCTTTCCAAAATCAGACGGGATGCTCGAAAAGATGAGGGAAAAGAGAGTGATATCAAAGGAAAATGGCAGAGGGAATCTAATTAAAAGGCAGGTCCAAAATGACCCTGCCTCTGTTTTTCTTTTAGCTTGACAGCGCTCATCGGAAAAGTAATACTTCTGGTAATACATGAAAGGACAATAAAAAATGCCAAAAGTAACTCAAAAAGGCCAAGTAACAATTCCTCAACAGATAAGGATTATGCTGGGTATCAAAACTGGCGATCAAGTTAATTTTGAGGTCGACGCGGGAACAGTTTATCTAAGAAAGAAACAGGCTTCAGTAGAAAATCTTAAAAGATATGTAGGCTATCTTTCGTATCTAAAAGGTAAAGAGCCTGAAGATATCATAGATGAATTAAGGGGTACCGCAGATGATTTTGGCCGTTGATACCAACATATTACTTGACATTTTGATCCCGAATACAAAACACGTTCATTCTTCTTTGAACTGCTTATTGAGTTTTGGTATCAGCGATAAGCTTATTATCAGTGAAACCGTGTTTGCCGAATTGGCTGCCCAGTTTCTATCCTTTCAGGATTTGAAGCAATTCTTAGATGATACTGGTATTACACATGTCCCTTCAAACGAGACATCACTTTACGAAGCCAGCCGGGCCTGGAAAGAATATTCGTCCCGGGGGAAAGGGCTCCTCGTTTGCCCGGCCTGTGCGAAAAAGCAAAAAGCTTTCTGTCAATACTGTAAGGAAATTATACCACTTAGGCAGCACATTCTGGCTGATTTCCTAATCGGTGCCCATGCGAAAATTCAGGCTGACATGCTCATAACAAGGGATAGAGGCTTTTATCGTACTTATTTTAAGGGCTTGTTGATCAAGAAACCGAAATAGCTTATTGGCCTCATCAGCAAGAGTACTGAGAGGCAAAGGGTTTCAAAAAGGAGGTGAAAATCATGCACGAAAAGGAAATTGAGGTAAAAATACAAAAGCTTCCCGAAGATTTGAGGAGAGAGGTTTTAAATTACATGGACTTTCTGCTAAGCAAATATCAAAAAAGAGAAACTGTGAAGAAGAAATTCAAGTTCGACTGGGAAGGAGGACTATCAGAGATAAGAGAGAAATTCACTTCTGTTGAGCTACAACACAAGGCTTTGGAGTGGAGATAATGTTTTTAGTGGAACTGTATAGAGAAGTTGTAAGCGTCAAGAAAAGTTTGAACTTAGATTTTGATGATGCTTATCAATACAGCATAGCTAAATACCATGGATTGAAAGTGGTTACCATGGATAAGGATTTTGAGAGGATAAGGGATGTGGAAATTTTGTTCTTATAGGACATCGCCCAACAGAGCGTATCTGGCTCCGCTCCACTTCATCCAAATCCACCCTCGGCGAGCTTCAGATACGCTCGGGACCTTGAACCTGTGAACGCCATATATTCAAGAAAGGACAATAAGCAATGAAAGTCATTGCCGGAGACATCGGGGGACACTGATGCCCGCCTTGCCATTATTGAAGGAGATAAAAATCCTTTTTGAGAAGCGCTATCCATCAAGGGACAATGATAAGGCGACACTATCGAGGTTGCCCTGTGGCTAGAATCTACATCTCAAATGATCCATCCGGTCGTATTATCGTTTCCAAGAAAAACATTGGAGCTTTCCAAAATCAGACGGGATGCTGGAAAAGATGAGGGAAAGGAGAGTGATATCGAAGGAAAATGGTAGAGGGAATCTGGCTTCAGCCAGATCAGAAAATATCCGAAATAGTCCGCCATTCCCGCAATTTTGGGAGCATATCCGGACCTTATTTCGGATGTAAACAAGTTAGCCAACATTTTGATAAAGAAAGAATACTTAGAGCTATATGAAAATGTGGAAGCGATTTATTAACATCTATTTTAGCCCCCCGTTTGTAATAATCTTTGTTTTGGGAATGCTTTTGCTCCTAGCGAGTATTTTACTTGGACCTTCCCTTTCACAGTCATGGAGGACATTTTTCCATGTTGTAGGCATAGCATTTATAGCTGTTGCCCTTACCTCCCCTATTTCTGAATTTTTTCAGTTTGAAACACTGTCAAAATATATGGGTATACTCCGAGGAGCCCAAGATAGCGGAATAATCCATATTTTCCGGTCCCGATTGGAAGATGGAGAATCCTTTCAAAAAGCTATAGAAAATGAATTCGCTCAGAGCAATAAAGTCCTGTTGGCAGGTATTGCGTTCCCTAGAATATTCCATAATCCACCTCTTCCTAAACCAATTGATGAGAAAATGTTTAACCATAATATTCCTATCAAAATCCTTTTGTTGGACCCTGATGGCGAGGCGGCAAAGGAAAGAGCTAAGATAGAGATTAGACGGGGCACCATTGCTGATATTAGAGGTTCTATTGAGAGTTTTCGATTAATCTTGACGCAAAGAGCAGAGTCCTTGGGAATAAAAAATATAAATAGTGAGAATGTTAATGATATTATTAAAAAAATAAACATGGAAGTCCATCTCTATGATTTTGCACCTATTGCTTTTATAATCATGACGGAGAGAAGCCTGTTCCTAGAACAATATCATTTTGGACGCTTGCCTAATGTAAGGAGTGGTGAATGTATAGGTGGTAGAACTTCAGTCCTTCAGTTTGGTGCTCATGCTTTAACTTATAAAATAATCGGAAAGCATTTTGACTATATTTGGGAAAATAAATCTAGAGATATAACCATGCCCTCTGTGTCAATGTAAGTGAGACACCTACCCCTTGAGAAATTAGTGTAGGGCGGGTAGGAGATTTC
>JAJSZR010000129.1 GCA_030262715.1 Deltaproteobacteria bacterium | reverse complement strand
GTTTTATCATAACCTACCATTGATAAAATTTTGCCTGTAGTTGGATCCATTGCCACAATTCCGATGTATTGAGCTGTGGATTGATCCAGATTATCCAGCATGAATTGCTGCAGGGAAATATCAAGACTGGTGTCAACCCTGAAATTTTGTTCATTGAAAATAAAACCAAAACTTTTTTTCTTGAGATTTACAAAGGATTCACTGTCAATCAGGGACTGAACATCCCTTTTGGTTATTAACTTCTTATGACTGTGATGGATATGAGCTTTATTATCTGGTGTGTTATTATTAAGCGTTTGTGTATGATGACATGCAATTCCGCTAAGACCGCTGATTATTCCACAAACAAAAATAAGCACAATGAGAAGGATAGCAGAGTATTTGGGGGTATTCCTGATAAATTTTTTTATGGCGGCAGTCCTTTTCAGTTTTTTCTGATAGTCTCTCCAGCTCGATTTTTTAAAGTTAGTTTGGTATGTTTTTTGTTTTTCGGGTATCATCTATATGATATCGTAATCAGTTATGATAAGAGATCGCTTTCTGGCGATTTGGTATTACCAACTGCCTTGTAGTCTTCACTGTGCAGATAAATTATAGCTTATGAACCTGATTCTGCGCAATTTTGCAACACTTATTTCATGATATTTCCTGACTGTCAAGGGATGATGCCTCAATTCCAGGTAGTTGGACAAAGGCAATTACAAAAATGGTATCAGGTACGGACTATCCCAGGATGTAATCAATAAGCTCGGTATGTGAGGTCAGTACGGCATCTGCCTTAGACAGGTATTCTTCAGAAAGGGTGGTAGTGAGTGCAACACAATGAAGGGCCGCGGCCCTGGCAGCCGTGATACCGGCAGGTGCGTTTTCCACCACAAGGCACGCCTCCGGACCCTGTTCAAGGGCTGAGAGGGCAGCCAGATATGGATCAGGAAATGGTTTTCTCCTGCTGACCTGATCTCCGGTGACAATGTGGTCCATATAGCCCTTAATCTCAGACGGGAGGACCTTTTTAAGGATTTCCACGTGAGAGCTTGTGACCAAGGCGAGTTGCCACCCGGCATCGCAGAGCCGCTTCAGGATCTGCGGCACCTCTGGAAACGGCTTGATCATGGGCTGGTAACGGGTGACGAATATCTCCATCTGGCGCACCAGTATCTCATGAAACATGTCGGCATCTATGAAACGCTTATTGTCCTTAAAAATCGCCGCGGCCGTCTCCGGCTCAATTGCGCCTTCGTGGAGGTAAAGAAGCTTGGCAGACACTGAAAAACCCTGCTCGGACAAGGCCTCCTGCCAAGCCCTCACGTGATATGGCATGCTGTCAAGTATTACACCGTCCATGTCGAACAATACTGATCTGGTCATTGCTCTAAGTGTGTCATTTTTTTCTCAGCCAGGACGGACTTTGCTGCTTTAAGACCCTCCTCTGCCATGTGACCTCCTGGAGAAGACGGTACTTCCGTGCCGTATATCAGGTCGACAATCTCCGCAGGATTGATTTCTTCAGCCGGTGCTGCGGGCACGAATCGGTCTTTTTCTCCATCAATTCCCCTTAACAGGCCCTTACTCAAAAGACTTTCAAGGACACTTGCAATATAGGCATCGGATTGACTGAGACGCCGGGCAAGGCTGGTCCGGTCTGTAACCCGCCTTTCATGGAAGTCTGCCAGGGTTGCTTCCATGATGTCAAAGGCAAGAGCCAGCCGCGTACTCGGGTTCAGCATCGTGCCTTTCCAAACGTAACTGCGCCATACCTGAAATGCAAAGGCCATTTCTGCACCTGCCAGAAAGACCACCCAGCCCATCTGCATCCAGACCAGGAAAAGTGGCAAAGTGGCAAAGGAGCCATAGATGGCGTTGTAACGAGCCACACCTATTTGAAGCTTTATGTAGATGACCTGTATCAGGAGCCAGCCTATCCCGCCGCAGACTCCACCTACCAGGGCAGAAGAAATATTCACCTTAGTATTTGGAAGAAACCTGTATAGTATGGTAAAAGTGGCCACTAATAAGACTATTGGCACCATGTTCAGAAGAAGAGGTCCCAGCCATGTTGCTGGCAGTATGCCCTCAAGCCTGACAAGGAGAGCCTTGCTCTGAAGAGTTGCCATTGTGGCCATGACTGTATTTAAGCTTATCGGAAGCAGAATCATAAGGGCTAAATAGTCCATAATTTTCCGGCCGATTGGCCGGCTGCTCTCTGCCTGCCAGATTACGTTCATGGCCTGCTCGATGCTGCCCAGGACAAAAATTGCTGCGATTACAAGCCCCAGAATTCCAAAGGCGCCCAGTGTGGCAAAGTTGGTACGATCTACATAATCAAAGATCTGGTCCACTGCCTTTCGAAGGTGGACAGTAAGGCCCTTTAGTACCGGCTCTGCTGCTGTTACCCTGTCCGCATCAGTCTGTGACGCAGGAACGGGTCCGGCAGCAGAGGTGATTTGTTCCTCACTTTCTTTGACTGGGTTTACAGACAACTCAAGCTGGTCAATAAACTTATAGGCAGCCTCACGCATCTGGTCTCCGGCACCCAGGCCCTTTAAGACCGCTGTACCCAAGGCGAGCATGGGGACCAGGGACAGGACCACCGTAAAGGTCAGAGCACTAGCCCTAAGGGTTATGACATCACGCTGGAATTCCTGGAATACTATAAGATGAATCCGTACGACCAACCGTATTAACTTCAGCCATTGTTGCTCATCAGGCTCAGGGGTTGACCAGACCCAGGCTACTAGTGATCCACAAGCCCGCCGGAGTCGGCACGAAAGACCACCTGATCTCTGTTGAGTTTCCGGACTGTCTATATTCTCTTTATTGTTCACAATTTTGACTCAGGGTTTTTAGTGACTTGGAGTATAAATTCTTTCCCCTCAGGAATCGAAAAAAAGATACGGTTTTGCAAGGAGAATTATATTAAGTTCGCATTTGCAGGTATACTTCAAAAATTAGCATATTTATTGCGATCAGAATAGCAGTAAAAAGAAAAAATTAGTATTTTTTCCGATCCACAATAATATCGTATAATTAGTTTCAGCTTAAGCAACTTCTCAATAAGTTGGGGTAGATTACACTTTGCAACTATTCACCGGATTCCTGCTTCCGCAGGAATGACAAACACTTACATCCAAACGTCATTCCGGCGAAGGCCGGAATCCAGACATCTCACTCTGAGTTATTGAGAAGATACCAGCTTAAGGCAGAATCCTTGACGTATATTAAAAAAAATGGTATCGGAGCCAGGCTGAAAGTATGCTTGAGTTTTATAGATAGTATTGTATGTCGGGGCGTGGCGCAGTCTGGGAGCGCACCTGAATGGGGTTCAGGGGGTCGGAGGTTCAAACCCTCTCGCCCCGACCAGTTGAATGTCATATCTGATTTTGCAGCCATTCGGTCTTTGCGGGTCTGTTGATGATCCTGGCCTTTCTGAGTGATTTCGGGTTAAAGGACCCCTATGTTGGGATAGTCAAGGCAGTCATGCTTGGAATCAATCCCGCCATGCGTGTCGTGGACATCAGTCATCAGATTGTTTCTCAGGATGTCATGGGCGGGGCCTTTGTCCTGGGATCGACTTTCAGGGAATTCCCCTCCGGAACCTGCTTTCTTGCTATAGTTGATCCTGGTGTCGGGTCTCAAAGGGCTGGTCTCCTGGCCGTTACGGAGCGTTATACATTTCTGGCCCCGGACAACGGTCTTTTAAGTATGGTGTTCCGATATTCTAAAAAAGTGACCTGCTTCAGCATAGAGAACAGTCGCTATTTCAGGCATCCGGTAAGTGATACATTCCACGGAAGAGATATCTTTGCTCCTGTTGCAGCCCATCTGAGCCTTGGAGTGAAGCCACACTCCTTTGGCCCCCCTTTTTTGGACCCTGTTCGGCTTCCATGGCCCGAACCGGTTATCAGAGACCAGTATATTAAAGGCGAAGTAATATATGTAGATGGCTTTGGAAGCCTGATTCTCAACATACCCGCCGACCTCATCCAGAACAGGGAACCTGTCAATGAAAAGTTCAAGGCCAACATCAAGGGAATGGAATTACCCTTACTCAGCACCTACTCAGATGTATCCAAAGGTAAGCCCCTGGCCCTTATTGGCAGCTCCGGTTTCCTGGAGGTAGCTGTGAATCAGGGAAGTGCAACAAAGATGCTTGGTGCTGGTGTCGGTGAACCGGTTGTTGTTAAGATTTTATGAGGTAGACAGACAACAAGTGAGCTGGAGTTCTGATTCAGATGGTATATGAACAGTAACCTCAGATAAGTAAATTCTCTATAGTCTCCTTCAGCTCCTGTATTTCAAAGGGCTTAGAGAGAATACGATCGGCCCTCTTTTCATGAGCGAGTTCTTCAGCGTGATATCCGTAGCCGGTAATGGCAATTACAGGTATGTCCGGATGTTTTTGTTTAAGAACGGAGATGATACCTATGCCGCTGACGTATGGCATAGTTATGTCAGTTATTACGAGGTCGTAGTCTCTGCTCTTAATCTCCTTTAAGCCCTCCAACCCGTCACTGGCTGTAAGCACCTCATAGCCAAGATAAGACAGGTAATCTTCCAGCATACTCCGGATTTCCTTGTCATCTTCGATAACAAGTATGCGTTTTTTATCTTGCTCCATTTTTCTACACAATCAAAGAATCTTTCTAAAGTATATGCTCTTCGGTAAATTTTGGCAGATTCCACAAAAGTGAGTATGTTGATTATTGAGTATGTTGATTATTTTTATGAGGTCCTTAATAAAATATCCATGAAAAGCCTCACTTCCATAATTATTATATTATTTATTACATAGGGGCTTGATGTCAACCTTTATCCCTCTGCATTGCTCAATCTTCAACCCTGATTTATCATGTTATTATGAAACAAAATATTTCTAACATAGTCCGAGCACGTAGAACTACCCGTGTCATTCATGTTGGGGATGTGGCCATTGGCGGCAATTATCCCATTGCAGTCCAGTCTATGACCAACACAGATACAAGAGATATCCCGCGCACGGTCGCACAGATTCACCGTCTGCAGGAGGTTGGATGTGAGATTATAAGGGTAGCAGTGCCTGATATTGCTGCTGCTCACGCAATTTCAGAAATTAAAAAATCAATTTTCATACCCATTATTGCAGATATACACTTCGACTGCCGTCTGGCTGTGGCCTCGATCGAAGCTGGTGCCGATTGTATAAGGATAAATCCCGGAAATATCGGAGGTCGAAAAAGGCTGGCACGAGTAGTAGAAAAGGTCAAAGAATACGGAGTATCCATGAGGGTGGGTGTCAATGCGGGTTCCCTTGAAAAGGACATCAGGAAAAAATTCGGCGGTCCAATAGCTGAAGCCTTAGTGGAAAGCGCCCTCAGAAATATCGGCCTTGTAGTTGATATGGGCTGCGAATCCATCAAGATCTCCATAAAATCTTCAGACGTCCTTAATACAGTGGATGCTTACCGTCAGTTGTCCAGGGAAACAGACTTTCCCCTGCATCTTGGTGTAACTGAAGCAGGAGGGCTTATCCCCGGAACCGTCAAGAGCAGTGTTGCCCTTGCGGTCCTTTTCATGGATGGCATAGGTGATACTATGAGGGTTTCGCTGACCAGAGATCCAATAGAAGAGGTCCGGGTCGCATACGAGATCCTTCGAGCACTGAAAATAAGACAACGGGGTCCGGAAATAATTTCATGTCCCACATGTGGTCGATGTGAGATAGATCTCTTTTCTCTGGCTTCTGAGGTAGAGCGCAGGGCGCAACGGATTCCGTATCCATTGAAACTGGCTGTAATGGGATGCATAGTAAACGGCCCTGGAGAAGCCAGAGAAGCGGATATTGGCCTTGCCGGCGGAAAGGGTGTCGGCCTTATCTTCAAAGGAGATCGCCTTTTAAAAAAGGTACCTGAGCAGGAACTCCTGGAAACGTTTTGGGGAGAGGTAGAGCGGTTGGTGGAGATCGAAAGACGAAAAGTCGAAGACAGAGAAAAGAAAGACAGAGGATAATGAGATATTCGAGGTTTTTTTTGCCTACCTTAAAAGAGGTCCCTGCAGAGGCAGAGGTCATGTCCCACAAATTGCTGTTGAGGGCCGGCATGATCCGAAAGCTGGCCTCCGGCCTCTATTCATATCTGCCCTTGGGTCTGAGATCCCTTCGTAAGGTAGAAAAAATAATCAGGGAAGAGATGGACCGTGCCGGTGCCCAGGAAGTACTCCTGCCCATGGTCCAACCGTCAGAACTCTGGCAGGAAAGCGGCAGATGGGAGCGTTATGGAAAGGAACTCCTGCGTTTTGAGGACAGGCACGGTAGGGCCAGTTGCCTCGGTCCTACCCATGAAGAAGTAATCACAGATATTGTGCGAAAGGAGGTCAGGTCCTATCGGGACCTTCCACTGAATCTATATCAGATCCAGACAAAATTCCGGGATGAGATCCGGCCCCGCTTCGGGTTGTTGCGGAGTAGAGAGTTCTTGATGAAAGACGCCTACAGTTTTGACGTGGATGATGATGCCCTTGAGGAGACCTATCAGGTTATGTACAAGGCCTATTGCCAAATATTCGAGCGCTGTGGCCTTGCTTTCAGGCCTGTTGAGGCAGATACCGGCAGTATCGGAGGACATGCCTCCCATGAATTCATGGTCATGGCAGATACGGGAGAAGACCGGATAGCCTGTTGCACA
>JAJSZR010000128.1 GCA_030262715.1 Deltaproteobacteria bacterium | reverse complement strand
AGTGACATTACGTTTCAGGTCAGCCTTGCTGTTGGCATGTACCCCAAGAGGGTTTAATCTTGCGGTCTCAAGGTCAAAGGAAGATTGAAATTTAATTAGAGAATTAAACCAATTATTTTCGTATCCTCCAGTGCTTTCTACCGCTGCATAGATTTTGGAGTCAGGATGATTTTGATAAAAATTGTCAAGCCTGTCATACAGTTGGCAATGCCCAGAAAAAGTATCATCCATCTGGAAATTTTTTTCTACGGGTTGTTTTTTGGAATCCAGAATCACGAAATCTGCGTATCCTTTGCTTACATCAGCACCCAAATAGTATTGTTGCATATGGCCTCCTTTTCAGTAAAAAATAAAGTCGAAAGTGCCAGGAATCATCAGCCTTGTCTAAATACGGTGTCATTGCACCAAGTTATTCCCCGACTTAAACCTGGCGGAAGGAAGAAACTGTGCGACGGGCTCGAAGCCCAAGGTCGAATCCTTCTCATCCGACATGATGATAGTTTTACCGAAAAAAAGATAGCCATTTGGTCTTAACTTTGAACATACAATTATCTTAACTTTGAACATACAAAGGTCGAAAGTATTTGGTAGTAAAAAACATAACAAATAGCTGCCTTCGTCCAGCACCTTGTTCTGTCGCCTTGCGCCAGAACAAGGCACTGGACCCGACTGCACTTCTCGAAGCCTCAGGGTGCAAGCACCCTGCGTCTCCTGCGATGCTCGCGGGTCAGCGCCGCGATTCGACCTGAAAACGTGAATCCAGGTTGACATATAATAACTAATCGGTTATATAACCATACAGTTATAATTATGGCATGGAAAGTTGAATACACAGACGAGTTTGGGAAATGGTGGAATTCTTTGAACGAGTCCGAGCAAGACGACACAGCGGCCACCGTTGGGCTGCTTGAAGAAAAAGGGCCGTCCTTGCTCTTCCCTTATAGTTCCGGCATTGAAGGTTCAAGACATAACCATATGAGAGAACTCAGAATTCAGCATACAGGTAACCCCTATAGGGTTCTATATGCATTCGATCCGAGGCGTACAGCGATCTTGCTCCTCGGAGGCAACAAAAGCGGTAATGATCGCTGGTATGAAAAATATGTACCTATTGCCGACAAGCTATACGACGAACACCTAGAAACACTCAAACGGGAGGGACTGATACCATGAATAAGCCATTCAAAAATCTCCTGGAAAAAATGCCCGATAGGCGCAGAGAACGCATAAAACTAAAAACCGAGCTGTTGAAAAACGAGATGGCCTTACAAGAACTGCGTCAAGCGCTCGATCTAACCCAAGAGGAACTTGCAAGGTCTCTAGACATGAAGCAAGCCGCCATCTCTAAATTCGAGCATCAGTCTGATATTTATCTTAGCACGCTACGCAGAATTCTTTTCGCAATGGGTGCGGATTTGAAGCTTGTCGCTCGCTTTCCAGAGGGGGAAATTCTCATAAATCAGTTCGATGAAATTCGTCGCGAAGCAAATTCGAGGGATAAGATTGCAGCTCCTTAGACAATTACAATTGTCGAACATAGCATTAAGCGGGACGCCAAACAGTGTGATTGAGGCTGATAAAGGCGCTATAAAGTCGATGAAACGATTCCTAAAAGAAACAAACGTCAGACCTGAGGAGTAAAGAGCTATGCTGAAATACAAAGGCTACACGGGTCACGTTGAGTTTGACGATAAGTCCGGTATCTTCCATGGGGAGGTGCTTGATACGTGAGGGCAAGAGTTTGAATCAGTGGATAGCGGAAAAGTTGGAGCAAGCCAGCCAACCAGACGCTGCAGCCGCCGCTAACCGCTGATGGCTGACAGCTAATCGCTCAACTTAGGTATTAGATTTCTCGTCCTCAGCTCATAGATGATTTTTCCGCAGACCTCTTCTTGTGTAAGGTCGGCGCATTTCACTGTGACGTCTGCATACTTCGTGTACAAGATAAAGCGTTCATCAAACAGTTCAGCAAAGCTCTGATCCGGGCGTTTTGCCAAGCCTCTTGTGTCAAAATTATTTATTCTTGATTCCAGTGTCGGCAGATCCACATCAAGAAAGACTATTATGCCCGCTGCCTTAAAGTGAGTCATGGCGGCATGACTGTAAGCAGCGCTTCCTCCGGTGGCGATGACGTGATTCCGGCAGTCTATACCGAGGAGGATATCCTCCTCGATCTTACGTAAGGCCATGTGGCCGTCTGTGTCTACTATGTCCTGCAGGGATCGACCAAGGGATGTCTGGATAAGGACATCCGTATCAACAAAGTCGAGTGATGTCAGCTTAGCCAAAATGACGCCGACTGTGCTCTTGCCTGACCCGGGCATCCCGATCAAAACAATGTTGGATAGATTCTTATTCATGTTTATCCTGGGAAGCTAATGGCTAACAGCTAATCGCTTAACTTACCCTAGAACATCATGTGACACATAACGAGCGCCATAATAATTCCTGTTATATCTGCAAGCAGGGCGGCCGCTACTGCATATCGGGTCCGAACCACGCCAACGGCACCGAAATATACTGCCAGGACGTAGAAAGTAGTTTCCGTGGAACCCTGCATTGTGGAGACCAAAAAGGATGAGAAGCTGTCCGGGGCACGGCTCACTACCTCACTCATGATTCCAAACGCCCCGGAGCCTGAAAGGGGCCGCATAAAGGCCATAGGAAGGGCATCTGCCGGCATTCCGATCATTGATGTGAGCGGCTGGAATGCTGATACCATCAGGTCAAAAGCGCCTGAGGCCCGAAACATGCCGATGGCAACCAGGATCATTACAAGAAAAGGGATGATCTTTACTGCTACCTGAAACCCTTCCTTTGCGCCTGCGGTAGCAGCTTCATATACCTTGACGCCCCGAAGATAACCAAACAAAAGAAGGCTGCACATAATTACAGGGACCAACCAGTAAGAAAAAATTTCTTTGCCCAGGTCTTGCCAATCAGTGCCGGTGATTAGACGAAACACGGCTCCACCCGCAAAGGCAAGGACGATCAAGATGACCGCCCACCTGCCGACCCATCCAGGCGGGTAAAGTTCTTCATCGACCTCTTCTCCATTGTAGGTAGTGGTAGAGTCTTGTTCCGTATCCTCTGGGTCTTTGCTCACTGTCTCTATGGGTGTTTGGTGATTACTGAAGTGGACAAAGGTCTTTGAGGCGATAATGGCTATTGTGGTAGAACAGATTGTTGCAATAAGTGAAGGAATAAGAATGGAGGCAGGTTCTGCAGCACCGGCGGCTGCCCGCACACCAATTACGCCCAGAGGAAGGATCGTGACGCTTGACGTGTTGATCGCCAAAAATAGGCACATCGCATTAGTGGCTTCTCCCTTGTTCGGATTCAGCCTGTCGAGCTCCATCATCGCCTTGATTCCCATTGGTGTGGCGGCATTGCCAAGTCCCAGAGCGTTGGCGGCCATATTCATAATCATGGCCGACATGGCTGGATGCTCGGCAGGCACATCCGGAAACAGACGGTGCATGACTGGACGGATAGCGCGGGCAATAAGACGCATCAAGCCCCCGGCTTCAGCGACTTTCATAAGACCAAGCCACAGTGCCATAATCCCGATCAAGCCGATCGCCAGGTTGACGGAACTCTTTGCGGATTCGAATGAAGCATCAACCAGTTGCTTCATTCTGCCGTTGTAAGAAGCGACCACGGTAGCCAAGAGTATCATAAAAAGCCAAATCAGGTTAATTGCCGCCGGACGCTTTTTCATTGGCTCACAACTAGGCTGCACATGTGCCGGAAATCAGTTCCATGGCGAGGTCTGCCGCCTTTTCTGCCGCTCCTGATCCACCCAGGGCGTTTTTTACCTCTTTCAAGTCCTTGATCATATTCTCCCTTCCGGCGTCGTCTCTGAGTAGAGACAGTGCCTCCTGAGAGAGTCGCTCAGGAGTGACATCTCGCTGGATTATCTCAGTTACTACCCGGCGTCCTGCAACCAGGTTTACCAGGGATGCAAAAGGCACCTTTATAAGACATCTTCCCAGAAAACATGTAACAGGTGATACCTTGTAAGTGACTACCATAGGAGTTCCCAAAATAGCAGCCTCAAGGGTGACGGTTCCAGAGGCCGCAAGTATCAGGTCAGAAGCGCCTATGGCATCATAGGTCTGCCCCTTTACCACTCGAATAATCGGGTGATTTGGTGATTTGGTGATTTGGTGATTGAACGATTCCAGAATTCCGGGATCAAGGGAGGGGGCAAGCGGTACCACAAATTGGACATCCTGCCTATCTTGAAAGATCCTCTCGGCAGCACCTGCCATCACAGGAAATAGCCTGGAGATCTCGTCCTTTCGGCTGCCAGGGACAAGTCCCACTATTGGCTTTTCCGGATTGAGCCCTGCCTCTCTGCAAAATTCGGTTTTGGAGACCCCGGCCTTGACTACGTCAAGAAGGGGATGGCCCACAAAGCTCACTTCCATGCCGTGAGACCTGAAAAAGGCTTCCTCAAATGGCAAGATTACAGCCATTCGATCTACCAGACGACGAAGTTTTTTCACTCTGCCTTGACGCCAGGCCCATACCTGGGGGCTGATATAGTAAAATATGGGGATACCCAGCTTCTTTGCCCTGCTGGCCACCTGGAGGTTGAACTCCGGATAATCTATGAGAATGAGTAAATCCGGTCTCTCTTTGCGGAGCCATGCTGTGGTATGACCAAAGGCCTTTAAAATCGGTCTGATATGACCGATGACCTCCACCACCCCTACCACCGCGAGATCAGAGCTTGGAAACAGTAACTCCAGCCCTGCCTCCTCCATTTTTGGACCGCCTATGCCTACAAATTTTGCCTGTGGTAGTCTGGACTTAAGGGCATGGATAAGATTTGAACCATGAAGGTCGCCGGATGCCTCTCCGGCTATGACAAATACCTGCACCCACTAATTCCTTATTGCTGATTATACCGCAAAAAAGCTCGAAGCTCGAAGCTCGAAGCTCAAAGCTCGAAGCTCAAAGCTCAAAGCTCGAAGCTCAAAGGTTAAAACTCGAAGCTCAAAGGTCAAAGAGCTGTCCAAATCAACCCCTTTCAGCTTTCAGCTTCAAGCTTTCAGCTCTTATGCAACGTCATAATACTGCCCAGGTCCAGGGTATTGAGCCCTTGCATAATCCGGGCATTTATATCCAGGGCGAGCTTTAGTGCACTTCTGCCTGCCTCTCCTGTAACCTTTGGTTTCTCAAGACCTTGCACTGCCCTTACGAATGATTCAAGTTCGTCATGGAGCATGTCTGTTCCCTCGTGGGTCTTGAATTCAGGTCTGATGGCAGTCGTCGGGCCGGCGCTCAGGTCTCTGGTCACAACCAGACTCTTGCGCTCTGCGCAATCCGCAGAGATATAGGCCCCTGGCTGAAATACCCTGATTCTGCGCATATCTTGGAGAGAAATCCGGCTTGCCGTAAGATTCGCAGTACATCCATTCTCGAAAATGAGCCTTGCGTTTGCAATATCCACCTTTTGGGTGAGTACCGGCACACCCACTGCCCTTATTTCTTTAAGAGGTGAGCGCACCAGGGCCAAGATTATGTCCAGATCGTGAATCATCAGATCCAGTACCACATCCACGTCAGTAGCCCTGTCCTTAAAGCCGCTCAGCCTGTGGGCCTCTATAAAGAGGGGATGCATCACCTTTGCCTCAAGCACCTTTATGGCGGGGTTAAATCGTTCCAAATGCCCCACCTGGAGTATCAGACCTTGCTTCTTCGCCAAGCTAATGAGCTCATCCGCTTCCTCCACAGTGGTAGAAATAGGTTTTTCAAGCATACAGTGTATATCATGGGAAAACAGTATTTTGGCAACTTCGTGATGATGAATAGTGGGGACAACCACTGATGCCGCATCGATCTTTCCTACGATCTCATGGATATCGGTGTAAGACCTGGTCCCCATCTCCCTGGCCACGTCCTGTGCACGCTCAGGAGATACGTCTACTACTCCAATGAGGTCTACTCCCTCCATCTGCGCATACTTCTGGGCATGAAACCGCCCCAGATATCCCACTCCTATGACTGCTGTCCGAATCAATGTATTTCTCCGTTAATATTACACAATACAGAGGCAAACCGTGCTTTGCTATGAAGCCGGGTGTCGTGTGGAATGATTTCCGTCAATGCCAACTACGGCTATTGACGACCTGTCAGCCAGATCAACGGTAGAATCCCTGTTAAAAAACAGGGTGCGGCCGGCCTCCACAGCCAGGACTGATGCCTTGGCCCTAATCATCTGCTCAATGGTTCCAACTCCTACGGAAGGAAGGTCAAATCTGGTATCCTGTGTGGGTTTACAGACCTTTATTACCACCGCACCAGACCCACCCAGTTGCCCGCCCCGCCGGATGGTCTGATCTGTTCCTTCAATTGCCTCGACAGCCAGTACAGCGCGGTCCTTGACTACCAGGCACTGGCCTATGTCAAGGCGTCCTATCTCCCTTGCGAGTTCCCAGCCGAAATGAATATCCTCCCACTGGCTCTTTGAGGGCTTGCAACCGGTCAATACACCGGAAGGGACGAGTAGTTCCTTCAAGAGAACGGTGGAAGAAAGAATCTGGATGCCTTCTTGCTCAAGCTCCGCAGCAATGGACCTCAATATCCCGTCATCCAGCCTGTTGTCCAGGCTTCGCCATAGGTTTATTGCCCTGAGATCAGGGCGGACGTCCTTAAATATCCTGGTCTTTGTTATAGAACCTGCAAATATGGCCTCTGA
>JAJSZR010000127.1 GCA_030262715.1 Deltaproteobacteria bacterium | reverse complement strand
GCCAATTTTGATTTTATCCGTCACTACAGGCCCTTGACCAACGTGGTCCACAGACCTAACTTAGAAGGCGGTCAAGGGTTCAACCTCATAGGCCATCACGAGATTATGCTTCCTTTGCTGGCCGCAAGTATCCTGGATACTCTGGAAGAGAAAAGCTGATAGCAAAGAAATATTTCACGCAAAGGCGCAAAGGCGCAAAGAAAATCAAGGAAAAAATTGCGCCTTTGCGTGAAATTCATAGTACAGGAATTTCCACTTTGGACACAGATAAACACAGATAAACACAGATTTTCAAATTTATGAATAATAATATTATCTGTGTATATCTGCGAAAATCTGTGTCCTATTTAAATTATGGAGGTACTTTGTAATGCCTATCTATGAGTATGTATGCACTGCCTGTGGAGAGGATTTTGAGGAACTGGTCCTTGGGTCCAGAACCGATATCAAGTGTCCCAAATGTGGCTCTTTAGAGGCACAAAAGAAGGTTTCAGCCTTTGCTTTCAAGAGCGGCCACAAGTTTGCAGGGACAGGAAAAAAATCAAGCAGCCTCTGTAACGGTTGCACAAGTTCTGACTGCAGCTCCTGCAGGAGCTGATGTGGGAACCGGGAAAAAGTTGCAACTTGGGACCAGAAAGAGTGCGTTGGCCCTTGCACAGAGTAACTGGGTCAAAGAAGAGATCGAGACACACTGGCCTGAAATCAATGTAGATCTTGTAAAATTCACCACCAAAGGGGATAAGATCCTGGACGTACCATTGGCCAAGGTAGGTGGCAAAGGCCTTTTCGTAAAAGAGATCGAAGACGCCCTTCTCAGGAAGAATGCAGATATTGCCGTGCACAGCTTGAAGGATGTCCCTAGCGATCTCCCGGAAGGGCTTGAAGTCACCATTTTCCCAAGCCGTGAAGACCCGCGGGATGCCTTGATCTCCCGGGCCAAGCTCAGACTGGAAGAATTGCCGGAGGGTGCCAGAGTAGGCACAAGTAGTCTTCGAAGGATAGCACAGCTTAAAAACGTAAGGCCTGATCTCGAAGTGGCTTCTCTGAGGGGCAATATCGACACAAGGCTTCGTAAACTTGACGAGGGGCAGTACGATGCCATTATCCTGGCGGCTGCCGGGCTCAGAAGGCTGGGTCTGGGAAAAAGGATTATTCAACTTCTGGAACCTGAAGTGATGCTTCCTGCCGTAGGCCAGGGGGCCCTTGGTATAGAGTTCAGGAGCATGAATACAGAGGTCAGGCGAATTCTCGCCCCGATTCATCATGAAGAGACATCCATCTGCGTAAGGGCTGAAAGGGCCTTTCTTTTCAAGCTTGAAGGTGGGTGCCAGGTGCCATTGGGTGCCTTTGCCCGGCTCAAGGGAGAAACACTTGAACTTGAAGGCATGGTGAGTAACGAGACCGGGACAAACATTATAAGGATGAAAAAGCAAGGAATTGCTGATCAGCCTGAAGGTCTTGGAATTATCCTTGGAGAAGAGATCCTGGCTGCAGGGGGGGCAGAGATATTGAGGGAAGTTTATGGGACGAATTAAGCCGAATTCTTCACCTGGAAAGGTCTATTTAATAGGAGCCGGCCCTGGTGATCCAGGCCTTTTGACCATTCGTGGCAAGGAGCTTTTGGCTGAGGCCGAGGTGGTTGTATATGATCGTCTGGCAAGCCCGAGGCTTCTACCCTTTGCCTCTCCTCGCGCAGAACGTATCTATGTTGGTAAGCGGATGGGCTCACACACAGTGACTCAAGAAGATATAAACAGGATAATCGTGGAAAAGGCCAAGGAAGGAAAGTGTGTAGCCCGTCTGAAGGGAGGCGATCCCTTTATATTCGGCAGGGGGGGCGAAGAGGCCCAGGTCCTTGCCAAGGCTGGGATATATTTTGAGGTGGTGCCCGGTGTGACCTCAGGTATTGCGGTTCCTGCCTACGCCGGAATACCCCTGACTCACAGGGCACATACCGCTTCCGTAGCCTTTATTACAGGCCACCGCAAATTAGACAGTAAAGAGGCGGATATAGACTGGGAGGGCCTTGCCAAAGGCGTAGGGACCCTTGTCTTTCTTATGGGGATGAAAAATCTGCCCGACATTGCGGAGCAACTCATAAAATACGGCCGCAACCCTGATACTCCGGTGGCAGTGATTCGCTGGGGAACTACCCCTCTTCAAACGTCAATTACAGGAAATTTAACAAATATAGCAAAAAAGGTAAAAGAAGCAGGTCTTGGGCCCCCGTCAATTATCGTGGTAGGAGACGTGGTAGCACTGCGCGACCAGGCAAACTGGTTTGAAAGGCAACCCTTGTTGGGTAAACGGATCCTTGTTACCAGGACCAGGGAACAGGCCAGCGACCTTGTGAGATTGCTGGAGCAAAAAGGCGCGCATTGCATAGAGTGCCCAACCATAGAAGTCCATTGGCCAGAGGACCGGGAACCCATGGATCAGGCCATTAATTCACTCTCTACCTTCGACTGGGTAATTTTTAGCAGCACCAATGCGGTACGTTTTTTCTTTGAACGTCTATTCGCACTGGACTTTGATCTCAGGGCCCTTGGAAATTTGCGTATTGCTGTTGTGGGTGCTGGTACTGCCAAGGCTGTTTCCGCCCTGCACTTAACCTCTGACATTATGCCAGACAACTTCCGGGCAGAAGGCCTGATAGAGGCTTTCAGCCAGATAGGTGCATCAGGGAAGCGCGTCCTTATTCCCAGGGCAGAAAAGGCAAGAGAGATTCTCCCCAAGCGGCTTTCAGAGCTTGGGGCAGAAGTTACACTGGTTCCTGCCTACAGGACCCTGGCACCTGACCTGGGTCTGGAAGTCCTGGAGATATTGGGACAGGAAACCATTGACGTTCTGACCTTCACGAGTTCATCGACTGTTAAGAACTTTTTCCGGTTGCTCCCTGATAATCTGCGCAATCGGATAATTGAGCAGGCAAAGGTGGCCTGTATCGGTCCTATCACAGCCAGGACGGCAGAAGACTTTGGCCTTAAAGTCACAGTTCAGCCTGATGAGTTTACAATACCTTCGCTGGTATCTGCTATAGAGGACCTTTTTAAATGAAATTTGATTCCGCTGAAAATACCCCATCTGCTGCGTTGCTTCGATTTCCTCGTCACTGCGACGTACGCTAAGTACGTCTCATTCCTCGGAAATCTCGCGCCTTGCATCTGGAGCATTTTGAGCGGAATCCTGTTTCAGGACTTTTTGCAGTGTAATCAAACGTTGAATTCTGAATTTTGAATTAAGGTAAATATTTTTTTAATCTTCTTCCAAAATTCAACATTCAACATTGACCATTCAACATTTCTTAAGTAATCAGTACTCAAGATTATGACATTATGACCATTTATTGCCCAACAGATCCTCCTGAGCTTGCCACAATCTTAGGCAGAATACGCAAGAAGCGAGAGGATTATGAAAGATACGGTTTTACCTATATCCAGGGTAGGACACTCAGGGCTTTTTTCGATCTGGCCCAGGAGTTCGAGACCCTGGAGAATTTTTACAGGGTGTGCGTCTTTGTCCCCAAGGAGTTCATGGGGTTTGATTCCTGCCTTTATTTAGTCGATCCGGATACCAGAAAGCTCCTTATTGCCTGCGACTCCATCAAAGGACTGAAGGTCTGCGGCATGGATCCTCCTGAGGATATCAGGATCAGCGAGTCTGCCTATGAGACAGGAGATACCTTTGTGGCCCCGATTAAGGGAAATTGGAGGCTGTTAACCAGGAAACCTTTAGCACATGCAGAGGAAATTATAGGCTTGTTCGCAGTTTCCCCACTGTCTCGTTTTGGAGAGGGTGACAGGCTGTTTTTTGAAAAGTACGCAAACAGAATAGGATATAATCTACACTATAAGTTGATTTCAGAACAGAATGAAAGGCACATCAAGTTCATCAATACGCTTGTAGCAGACATCGAGCACAATGTCCTGGTGCCTAACATGAGGTACAGGCTCTTTCTGAATAACCTCAGAAAAAAGATCCAGGAGCTTGAAGATATTGAAAAGGACTTTGGAGAAAGGATAGAAGTTGAGTTTAAGGAAGATCGCTCCGAGGCATATCATCTGGATCAGATTCAAGGTCGCCTGGCAGTTTTGCGCAATGAACTCTTCAATCAGTATGAAGAAATTGATAAACACTACCAGAGTACCAGTCTCTTTCTTGAGAGCCTGCTCAGACGGGATCACTTTGAGAAGGGACAGCTTGTGCTGCGGCGCAAGATGTGCCGCTTCAAAAAGGAGGTCTTAGACCCACAACTTGAGCGTTACAGACAACGACTTGAACGTAGGGGCATACGTATAGACTATCATCTTGGCAGGATGCCTGACGAAGATATCCCCTTGGCAGTGGATGTAGGACTCATTTCCCAGGTCTATGCAAACCTGTTTTCCAATACAGAGAAGTACTGCCAGGAGGTAATTAACGAACACGGAGAACCTGTCAAGTTTATGTCCTACGGGCAGGAGGTAATTCCAGACTTTTTCGGCCCTGAAAAGCCGGGAATCAAATTTAATGTCTTTACTACAGGGCCACATATCCCTTCAGAGGAGGCTTCCCATATTTTTGAAGAGGGTTATCGCGGGACCGGTTCCGGATATAAGCCGGGTGTTGGTCATGGATTACACTTTGTGAAAAAGGTCGTGGAAGTCCATGGCGGCGTTGTTGGCTACGAGGCAACCCCACTTGGCAATAACTTTTTCTTTGCCCTTCCCCTCCAGTACACTATTAAGGAAATCATGGACCTTCCTCTGGTTGCTGAACTTGGAATTTCCTGAATCTTATGACAATGTCAGCCGATTTCCCAGGCACAAAAGGGGTATGTGTTGACTTTGAGCGTGAACTCAATCCGGAACAGCTCAGGGCTGTAGAGATCATGAACGGCCCGGTTTTGGTGATAGCCGGTGCCGGAAGCGGAAAGACCCGTACACTGGTTTACAGAGTTGCCCGGCTTATCCAGGCAGGAGTAAAGCCGGATAAAATCCTGCTTCTGACCTTTACCAGAAAGGCTGCTGCCACCATGCTGACCAGGGCTTCACGGATTGTAGGCCCACAGTGTCAGCAGGTAACAGGAGGCACTTTCCATGGATTCGCCCACAGGATGTTAAGGCGCTATGGGCACCTGATCGGCTATCCCAGCAACTTCACAATAGTGGACAGGTCAGATATGCTGGACCTCCTGCACCTCCTGGCACGTCAGCTAGAGCTCACAGGGCCTGGAAAGCAGTTTCCCCGGAAATCCACCTTGGCTTCAATTGTGAGTAAGACAGAGAACTGCGGAGGATCTGTATCCAAAGTGATTAAGCAGGGCTATCCGCACCTCCTGGGGGAACTGTCTGGATTGGAAAAACTCATCTCGGTCTATCGCAAATACAAAAAAGTCCACACGCTCATGGATTACGACGACTTGCTCCTCAGGTGGAGAGATGTGCTGAAAGAACATGCCCAGGTCAGAGAATCCATGGGTTCCTGGTTCCAATACATAATGGTGGATGAGTATCAGGATACAAATGCCACACAGGCGGAGATCGTGCAACTCATGGCTTGCGGTCATGACAACGTAATGGTCGTTGGAGATGATGCCCAGTCCATCTATTCCTTCAGGGGGGCAAATTTCAAGAATATTATGAACTTCCCGGAGATGTTTTCCCGAACTCAGATAATAAAACTTGAGAGGAACTACCGCAGCACTCAGCCCAACCTGGACTGTACTAACGCCATAATTGCCAACGCCAAGGAAAAATTTACAAAACGACTGACAGCACAGAGAAAGGGAGGAAATCCACCATACCTATATATGGCAAAGGAAGAGGTGGACCAGGCAAAATTTGTTGCCGACCGTATCCAGGAATTTTTGAAAGATGGATTTAAACCCTCTGATATCGCAGTGCTTTTCAGGGCTGGTTTTCATTCCTTTCACCTTGAGACTGAATTAAACAGCCGAGGGATAACCTTTGTCAAACGTGGGGGATTGCGTCTCCTTGAGGCTGCCCACATCAAGGACCTTTTATCCCTACTTCGCATTCTCATAAACCCGCTGGACCGGCTGAGTTGGAGCAGGATCCTGCTATTAATCGAACGCCTTGGCCTCAAGAGCGTGGAGAAAATTTTTTCTCAATTGATAAAAAGCGAAGATCCCCTGGAGTGTCTTTCAACCTATAAAACCAGGGCAGCTTGGGGAGAAACAGTAATGGGGCTCGGCAGTCTATTGAAAAGACTCCATGACATGCCGGCGGACCTTCCGGATCTGCTTTTACAGCTCGAGACCTGGTATCGGCCACATCTGGAAAGGATCCATCATGAAAATTATCCCAAACGTCTGCAGGAATTAGCCCATTTGAGAGGATTGGCAACCCAATACGACGACGCGGTGTCTATGCTCGCTGATCTGGCCCTGGACCCTCCGGATCAAGAAGATATGGAAAAAGAAAAAGGACGACTCGTCCTTTCCACCATGCACTCGGCAAAGGGTCTTGAGTGGAAAGCGGTCTTGGTCCTGTCGCTGGCAGAAGGACGCTTTCCTTCACCTGCGGTTTCTTTTCGTAGCAACGAACTGGAAGAGGAACGTAGGCTCTTTTATGTAGCCGCAACCAGGGCAAAGGACTTTCTGTGTTTTTGTTATCCGGCGTTTATAAGCGTCTCAGGTACAGGCTTGCTACCTGCCAGGCCGTCACGGTTCCTGGAGGAAATACCTGCCAATCTTTTGCAGTTATGGAAAAAAGAGGGAGCAGATGCTGATGAAAAGATTTATCAAAAAAATGGACAGTACATGCCGGATGTCACTGGACCGTCTTCA
>JAJSZR010000126.1 GCA_030262715.1 Deltaproteobacteria bacterium | reverse complement strand
AAAGGCTGATATGTTTCTTGATGAAGATCATGGCTTCATCAAGAACAACGAGCAGGGGATCTTTCATCAACAGATCATCTATGATCGTATCTTCTGATTTGAATCTTCCGAAAGCAGAAGAATCAAGATCAACCACTTGAAGCCATTCGGGCCATGCATTAGCAAGATCTACGACATCCAGCACCTCCACCGATACACCCTGGGGCAAAAAAATATCACCCATTTGCGCAAGCAAGGATAACATACCTGCCTCATGGAGGTGAATGATCGGGCCAGCGTCACAGACAATTATTCTCATTTGATTTTCCGAGCTTCCTTTTTTGCCCACTCGATATCTTCACGGGCAAAACGTTCTTTCATCTCAATCCTGTTTCGACGCACAAACTCGGAGAGAGCGGCTAACAAAACGTCCAGCTCAGAACGAAAAAAACCTGCCTTGACATAGCTCTCCACTGCCGAAGCGAGGTTATCCGGTAATTCAACGGATATGGATTTCACTACTGTTCTCCTTTCAAATTGTCTTCACACAAACACAGCAGATCTCTGTTCTCTATTTTAGGCCCATACGATACTTGATGTCGTAATTGATGATGAAGTCGATTTCCCTTTCGGTGAAAACGTGTTGTTTGGCCTGGGTTCAAGTCAAATATCAATATTTCACGGACATCCTCTATTTTTTCCCATCCTGCATCGGCAGATTATTTGACATTTTCTACTTCTTTCAGGACATCTTCCGCTGTATATTGAAAAGGGGAAACACCTAGTCGAGATATTGCCAAAAGGAAAACCAAGCGGTTCATGCCTGCAATTTCTGCTGCCTTTTCTTGGGAAACAAGTCGCAGTTCATACCACTTGGCTGCTGCCAGCAAACGTATTTCACTGGCAAACTCCTGCGGGCTTTTCTGAAGTGCAGGCAGCACACTTTCATTAAACTCCGTCATTACCTTGAATTTCATTTTCCTATCTCCAAATATTAGATTCTGGATGGCAATATTTCTGCTAAAACATTCATGATATATGCTTATATCATACAATTGTATTGTTGTACCATACGATTAATATGTAATATGAGATTTGGGACTTGTTGCATGTTTGAGGTGGACCCCAAAAGGGGCTCAAAAGAAACAAAATTTGCCCCTCTTTCCTAACATTACCTTTTTGCCTTTCGAAGACGCTTATACATATTGGCGTTAAGCCGCAGGGCTTTGATTACTTCAGGATTCTTGGGGCCACAGATCCTGATGCATTCACGAAAAAGGCTCCTGGCGAATGGAAACATCACCCGAAACTCCTGATAGGTTATTGCTCGGTCTTTCCTCAACACGTCCATGGCCAGAGCAACAGGTCTACATACATCCCTGCCATAAACCTCCAATGCCATGGCCACCGCCTCAGGTTTACAAAGTGGGAGAAAGCCTCTTTCAGGTAAAGTCACATAAAGCATCCTTGAGATCACTCTGGCCAGAATGTCCCCGCTGAAGTGTCCCATGCATTTGCCATTTTTCGTGCATAGCCCGTCCGGCCCGTGATCTGCGAGCATCTCTCGTTTCAAATCCACGGCGCAGCGGTAGTACTGCCACACGATCCACCTTGTAAAGGCCTCAAGTGCGGCTTCTTTCGTAGGCCATTTGGGGTAGGGCCTGGAAAGGAGCGTTTTGAACCAACCATCATCCCGGATGACCACTCCGTGCCGGACGGCGTGGGCCAATGGCGTCGAAAGCTCGAAAACATGCTCGATCCCCTTCTCGTCGAAATCTACTATCTGAATTTCAACCGGGGCTTTGCCTTCGTAGTCACTTCCAAGGTTTAGCTTAAAATCAAAAAGAACCGAACGGATTCTTCTGACCTTGTCACCCCTTTTCAGCAGGACCAGAAAGTCGACGTCGGAGCGGGAGGCAACCTGTCCCAAGGCGTAACTACCAAATAGCACCAAGCTGTGAACCCATTTCCGGTAGGACTCAAGAAAGCTCTTGATCTCGCGTATGGCCCAGCAGGCCCGGTCTGAATCCAGGCCTAATCGGGTCTTTTGAGCAATAACTTTAAGAGATTGGTTGCCATCTGTTCCGTGTTGAGCCATGTCATTCAAGGACCGGTGATAAATCATTATCAGCGATTAGGTTTTCTTGGTGAACAGCTCTATTTGGCGACAAGTTCGGTGCCTTTCTTTTCAATCCGCAAAAGAGGAAGAAGAATTTCACGCCAGTCCTCAATCGAGCCATTCACGCCATTTATCTCGAGCCCTTCTTTGTCAAACATCACCCTGATTGGATGTCCCCCTGGTTCCCTAACCAGAAAAGGGCTGGGATAATAGATTGGCAATACCGGGAAGGATTCTACCTTATTTCTGGTAAATTTATGTCTTGACAATGGGGTCCAGCTCATATCTTGACAGCATTTTTTTCACAAACTATAACGGATTCAAAAAATTGAATATTTTTTCGCTGTCCTCAAATTTCAGTTTATCATTTAGCAACCGATATATAGGATATATAAATATAAGCGAAAAAACCAATCAACTCTGGGATAATGTCTTATGAAAATAGATTATAATTTTATTACCTTAGTTGCTTTAGGAAGCTTTAATCCTGCAATAGTTTCTCCAAATTTTTTAAACACAGTATGCGAACTCAATTTGGGGGAACCCGTTGACCAATCACCAACCGATATTCCCGTAATTAGACATCTTAAATTTCAGAATCTCAAATTTACTGTGGAGATGAATAGATTACAAATAATGGAAACAGGAATTGAAAATATCACCGAGACAAGGGTCTTGAGTATTTTCAATGTTTACTACGAAAAGCTACCTTATACTCCGCTCAAGGCTGTTGGAGTGAATATCAACTGTGATCTTCTTGCTGAAATGGAAACCAAAACTGACGCTTTGACGAAAAAGGTCAGCAATCCAAGCACTTATTTAGATTTCTTTGAGACTAATAAGATAAATGTCATTGAAAGTTCATTGCAAACTAAAGCTGATAAAACGTGGATAAGTTCAAATTATAACATTGAGAACGTACATGGCTTAACTCGATCCATCAATGTTACGCAAAAGAAAGATTTTTTAAATATCAATTATAACTATGAAGCTGGGGCGGTGGATAAACATAAGTCGAATTTATCCTTACTATTAGATGGATATGAACAGTTTTGTGACGAGTTTTTGAATTTTGTGAAATACTTGGAGGGTTAATTGATGGAACAAGCCCTAAGCACAGGCAATAGCGTTTACGATCCTGACATGGGCGCGGGAAATGGCAACCGAAATTATAATGGTCATCTTACAACGAATTTAGCCGGTTTTTTTTCACAACCAACTATTTTTGGTAAGCACAACACATTTTCTACCCCGGAAGAGGCTTATTCTGACACGGCCAACGTTGCCGGAAAAACTGTTCCATTAGATTTAAAAGGAATAATCGATTGGACAGATCTTGCACTTGAAGAGCTTGAGAAGGTATATGAGGAATGTTTAGAAGCAAACTGGGATGGTTACGGAGCTATACCGATATCCCGTGAAACATATTCCAAAGCACGTAAGTTGCTAAGAATGATTCCTCCTTCTTTGCCAAGGCCAGACATTTCGGCTGAACCAGATGGTGAAATAACATTTGAATGGTATAAGGAAAAGTATTCCGTATTTGTGATTAGTGTTGGGAGTGACAATCTCATCACCTATGCTGGATTGTTTGGTGAAAGCAACAAAATACATGGGACTGAATATTTTGCTGATGAATTGCCTGAGATTATTTGTCATTGCATTCGGCGCTTGTTCCCATAGTGTAGTATGAAATGGCAAGATATGACATCTCCATTAGAATACCTTGCGCGCTTTATTCTACAGAAAAAGTGGTGTAGAGCTGATAAAACAATAAGACATAATGCTTTTATGCCAAACCAAAATGGTGAAGTTTCGGTATACCGAACCAAGGACCTGACTTGCCAACAAATTAATGAAATAGGCCAGCTACATGTAGCTGAAATACAAAATAAAAAATTATTGGGGCGGGCAGAGATTGTCACATCAAGTATTCTAAAACAAGACTTAAAAATTGAAGCTGATCCTGAACCACATCCGCGACATGCGAATATTATTGGATGGCCAACAGATAAATCAAAACACAAGATGATCGCTATCGAACTCGCGGCCGAAGCGCAACTCCACTTAATAAACAATCCATGAAAAGCGCCTAAGATCGAAACCTTTCAAAATTTCCTGCTTAAATCGAGATTTTACGATTCTATCCAAGACAAACTGGTGAACTCCTCAATATGGGAATCGAAGAGGTCACCCAATCTACATAATATACATTGTATCCACCCTGTCCTGACGTTTTAGAAATTCAATTTGTTCATCTATTGTCGAAAACCCGGAAAGATCCAATTCCTCAAACTCATCAGGACCGGTATTCGTTTTTATCCTAACATTTCTAACGATATCTTCTAATTGTTCTTTTGAAATTTCAGGAACCCTGGTGACAGAGCTTTTCTGCGGGACACCGCTTACGATCTTGAAATTATAGCTTACCATCTCTAACATCCCATCGGTCTTTTCTTTTGTTAATATTCGATATTCAAAATGATAATGACGCCCTGCGATGGGACGAAAATAATAGAATTTATACAATCGTTCACCCTTGCCTATACGCAGTAAATAGTTGTCATGTTTTAGGGAGTGACTTTTTAGGCTTTATGTTTTTTAGTCGCTTCTTCATATCCAATACCGCCTTTGAAATTCGGAGAGGTTCCATAAGGCAAACACCTTCATAGAGAGCCCAGAAGTGGCCTTAGAACCTCCGCCCAATCCCACCCCAAAAATGCCAACATTCCATGGGTATCTCGGATTTCACACTAACATGAGTCAAGAGCAGACTTGACCCCCTGCCTTAACACTTTTCGTACCATATCCCGTAACCCCCAGGCACGCGCGTTCAAGCTCATGGAGAGTGAATGTTCCAACAAATGCCTTAACTGCTGCCCCGACCTGCTCTGTTTTGGCTCCGCGGCGGCTTTTTAACTGGGCGACACGATCCTCAAATTCACGATATGCGTATTTGAGAATGGAGAGAAGGTAATTGATGTATGGCCACGGATTATGCTTCCCTTCATGCCAGCCCTGCGAGCTTTGCTCAAGAGTTTCGTAATAGCGTTCTTTGTTTTGTTCAATCAGCCGTTCCAGGTCAGTATCTCGTACAAACTCTTCTACAAAACGGTTGACCGCCAGAGAACCAAAGCTCCTCGGTCTGAACAGAATGATCCCAGGATGGCGCCCAGGCGGGTACTTCCTGATATCGCCGAACTCCGGGTCCATGGCCCGGTCTGAATCCGGGTCTAATCAGTCCTTTTGCGGGACTGTCTCAAGTGGCTCACAAATCCAAATCCGCCCCGTTTTCATTGAGCCAGCGAACGTGTTTTTCGTAGTCGGGGATGACACGAGCCACCAGGTGCCAGAATCTGTTTGTATGACCGCGCTCACTCATGTGAACCATCTCATGGACCAGTATGTAATCAAATACCCAGACAGGCGCCATGACCGAACGCCAATTGAAATTGATAGCACCGTTACGACCACAGGATGCCCAGCGATGCCCCAGGTCTGAGATTCTGATATCTTTTACCGTCACCCCGATCCTTTTGTCATACCGTAGTACGCGTTCTTTGAGCTGTTTTTTGATCTGCTTTTTATACCAGGATACAAAATGATTCCGCGCATTGGCCTTTTCGCTTTGTGCAAGCTCAAAATGGCCACGCCATAAACGCAGGGGCGCTGCTTTCGATGACCTGCCTGATTTGATTTCAGAATTATCCACAAATTTCAGGCGATAACTTCTGCCAAGGTACAGGAACCCCTGACCGTTAACAAACTCCCTCTTTGGCCTTTCACTGTTTACGGCCTTCTTTCTTGCCAATTTTTGATAAATCCAGATTCTCTTTTCAGCAATAAACTTCTCGATGTCATTCAGTTCTGCTTTATGGGGAACTCTCACCATAACGCCCCCATCTCTCTCGATGGAAACGCCCATAGATTTCCGGTTAGATCTTCTCAGTCTATATTCAAGGCCGTCTATCTTTCCCATTGCCGTCACGATCTGATCAGCCTTAAATGCAGGGCTTTTGCCAACTCCATAAAACGATCCGCAAGCTTCTCCTGTTTCTCAAAAGGAACAAGATTGCGATCATCCACTTCATTGATAATCCACGTTCTCAATATGTTCTGCGCATGCCTGTTTCGCCAAAAATCAACAATACCGATTTCCTGCCGGATATGATCCACAATATCAACAACTGCTTCACAGAAATCTTTCATTTCTCGTTCTTCCGGTTTTCCCCCAAATTCATCGATCAGGATTCCCAGAAATGGCGCCTGCATTTTGGGGTCTAACCCCGTCTGATCTTCTTCCCGGCCTTCTTTCGCTTCCCGAATGAATTTCTCAAGCACTTCTGCCAGGCCTTCCCAGTTGTCATGAAAGGCATCAAGGATATCCTTCAATCTTTCACTGAGCTTTTTGTAAAAGGCAGGATCTTCGTTATGGTGCTTTTCAATATGAAACCTGACGGCATGTTCCATTTCCAGGGCCTGTGTCTTCTTCGATTTGATCGCGCCCACTTCCTTTTCAAAATTACTATCCAGTATGGATATTGGCGGGACCTTCGGGTCAACCCCCTGTGCAACAATGTGCTCATCGATCAACTGTTTTACCTTGTTTCCCACCCCTGCAATATTAAGCTGTGAATCCCGATAACGGTTAGCCGCGGTCTTGTTGATGAATCCAAGGACTTTCATGTCATAGATGTAGGGGAGGGCTTCCGGACGGGGAAGTATAATGTCCATGCTCTCTGCAAATTCTGCAAATCTGATGATAAATTCAGCC
>JAJSZR010000125.1 GCA_030262715.1 Deltaproteobacteria bacterium | reverse complement strand
GAAACCTGCCAGTTTGATCCGAACTTAATCCCGTAAGGCGGGTCAATATAGATCATCTGCACCTGACCTTTGAGCCCCTCCTTTTCGGCCAGAGATGTCATGACATAAAGAGAATCCCCCAAGATCATCCGGTTGGACCAATTGGCACCGTGATTGTAGAAATCAATCATCTCTTCAAACTCAAGACCGTTGAAATCGGCAAAGAGAGTGAACTGGGCCGGGACCTCCCTTCGGACGGTCCGGCGTACATCCTCTATAATGGTCTGGGGGTGTATTTTTTCCTGGATATAGATGGGCACGGACGGCACCGCCAAATCTTGCTGGTCCTGTTCGTCTTTTCCTTTCCAAACAAGCTGGGGGTCCAGAGAGGGGTCGCGGGGATAGAGTATGGTCTTGGGCTGGTTCTCGTCTTCCTTTACGAAATCTCGAAGCTCCTCTGTTGGAATGTTGGAGCGCTTGTCCTTGTGCTTTACACTCTCAACAGGTGTGGCCTTGTCCGCCCTTTTCTTCCTTGCCATGATTCATACTCCATTTGTCAACTCCAGATGGTTTCAACAAGATCCCTGTTGCGGATTGCCCTGTCACTCGTAAGAAGGGACGCGCCAAGGTATTGCGCTGTAGATATGATGAGACGGTCAAATATGTCAGGGAAATCTATGTTTTCTGCAAGTTTCACAATATCAGGCGTTAGGTCCACAACGGAGTAATTCGTTGATTCATCCATCATCTCCAGTGACTCTCCAAGATTGATTGTGATACGCTTCTTCTCGGATAAATAGAGGATTTCGACTAAAGAAATGGTTGAAAGAAACATGTGATGCTCGCCCCTTTCAACACCTTCCAGAATACTCTTTGCCTGACGACCGATGCGGCCTGTTCCAGAAAAATGTCGAATTATTGTAACCGTGTCTGCCAGATATTCCATATCTTAGACACCCTTTTTCAAGATAGATTTCGACAAATCTTTCCTGAGCGACTTAATTTCTTTTTTTGCATCTATACGTTCAAAACCTTTTCCCGCCCAGATTCCTTTCATTTGAGCAACATCTGCCCCTTTTTTTTCATGCAGGGATAGAAGAAAACCTAAAAAATCTTCCACCTCATCCAGTTTATCGACGGGGAGCCGGGTTAGTTTTTTCTTAATTTCAGTCAGTTTTATCACGGTGTTCTGCATTGAAAACCTCCCTATTTACATCATGTGCCCTTCTTGCGTATCGATTATGCTTTGTCGGAAAGCATATTTCGAATCTGATTCTTGGCATCCCATGGATCTCTTATCTCCATGAAGGCCCATCGACCAAACCCACCATGGTTGTTCACTGCCGGTACCCAGAGAAGACGTGCTGTGGCGACTTTTGCCTCCTTGTCCTTCCTTTTTTCACCGGTTACCTCGATAATCAGGTTGAGCAAGTCACCTTTTCCTTGCTCGTCATCTATGCGCACCAGAAAATCAGGGATATAGTTCCTTTCCTGACCATTGATGGTGTATGGAATGCTGAATCCTAGATTGTGGTTCTTGGCGTAAGCAGACACATCTTTCATATCCTCTAAGGCTTGGGCCATTTTTTGCTCCCATGAATTGGTGTCCGCAACAACGTGAGAGATGTGGCATTTGTCCGGGTGTGTCTTATAGGTCGGGCGGGTGGTGTCGAAGTCCACGTACCGCGTGGAGCCTGTGGGGTCGTACGGGTAAAGAATGGGTTTGAGGATTTTATTTCCTGACTCAGCGGCAACGACGGCTCTATAGATGCGGTCGGCGGCATTGTTGACAAATTCAATCAAGAGGAGCAGTTGTGGAAACACGTTGTCTTTTAAGACAACACATTCGTCCAACCAACGTTTCGTGATCGCCAGGATTTGAGGAAAGAGCCAGGGCTTGGAATTCCCATCGTCATCGTAGAAATATTTTTCTAATGTCAGTTTGGCCAAAAGGAAGGCCACTTCTTGTATGCGACGGTTCTTCAAATCATCTAAATTGAGGATGGTGGATTCGCCGACAATGGGCGCGTTTTCGGTCTGCGTAGGGATATCCAGGGTGGAAAGTACAAGCTTTGATTCGTTAGTGAAATTAGCAGCCAGCGTTTCGCTTGGAAGCTCGTAACGATACCCCAGGAGGCGCGGGAAGGTGATCTCGCAGGAGATCCGGTCCTCGATGGCGCGCACATGAGTTATTTCCGGGCCAGGTTCCGGATCGGGTGAAGACCCAGCACACGGGATGAACGAGAACGGGACACCATAGACTTCCGCATATTCTACGGGGAAAGCCTCAAACTCGAACGTCTTGCCGTTAATCTCTAAGCGTTGAGGTTTGGTTGTGTGGCTCCTCCGGCGCAGGCCGCGACCCACTACCTGTTCACAGAGGAGTTGAGTCCCAAAGGCCCGCACGCCCAATATGTGGGTCACGGTGTTAGCATCCCATCCCTCGGTAAGCATGGAAACTGAGACCACGCACTTGATTTGCTCGCCCAGTTTTCCGGGTTTGCCAATCGTGTTCATTACCTCGCGTAACAGGTCCTCATCCGTGAGCTTATCTACGTCTCGACCAGGAAATCGGGTGCGGTATTCGGACTTGAAATCTTCGATTTGCTGAACAGCAACTTTCTTGAACTCTCGGCTCATGGCGTCTCCAGATTCAAGCTGCTCACTGTCTATCAGGATGGTGTTGGGCCGATGGCTCCAGCCGCCATTATGTTCGTTGTTGAAGGCAGACATTTGGCCTGGGACGACAATCGTGGAACCGCCGGGCAAAGTCTTTTTCCAGCCGGATACGTAATCGAAGACGAGCTTGGACACGTTGGTGTTGTTACAGACCACGATAAAGACCGGAGGTGTTTGGCCCTTGGCCCTGGCCTCGGCGTTTTTCTCCCATTGATTATAGTATTTCTGATAGTTGTTGTAGAGACTGTGGAGGGCTCCTTCCAATGCAGCAGGCAGTTTCGGTTCCCCGCTCACTGCCTGGGTCTTCCGGCCTTTCTTGGGTAGATGGTCGCGAATGCGAAGCCAGAGGTCGCGGTAGGTCGGCTGATCGTCTGCCATGGAGTCATCGGCTATGGGAACCCGGGGCACCTTGACGACCCCACATTCTATAGCGTCAATGAGCGAGAAATCAGAAACTACCCACGGGAAAAGGGTCCCCTCCTTATAACCAGAGCCACGTAAAAAGAAAGGCGTGGCCGATAGGTCATAAATGGTCCTTATGCCAATTTTGGCCTTAACTGCCTCGAGTCCGGAAATCCAGATCCGTGCAGCTTCTTCCCGTTTTTCAGCCTCTTTTCGCTCATCACCTTTCAGCCTTTCCTCTACACCGTCCGGTTTTCTTCGGTAGCAGTGGTGGGCCTCATCGTTTATGACCAGGATGTTTTTCTTGTTGCCTAGATCACGACAGGCCCGGCGGACCATCTGGGCCGGAGTTTCTGTAAATGGGCTGGCTTTCCCCTCGGCCAGGATACTCTTGGTGAGTTTACTGGCCTTGTTGCGCTCTCTGAGCTTGAATGAGTGAAAGTTGGTGATAATGATCCTGGACTTGCCCAACTGCTCTCTCAGGTCAGGTGGGACTATATCCATCTGCCGGTAATAATTCTGAGGATCACTAGGCAGCAGGACCCGAAGGCGATCTCGAATTGTGATACCCGGTGTGACGATGAGAAAGGCGTCGGAAAACCGACGATCTTGTTTGTTAGCGTTTTTGTTAAGGACATGCCAAGCTATGAGCATGGCCATGACCACGGTCTTGCCGCTGCCTGTGGCCATCTTGCAAGCCAGACGATAAAGGAGAGGATTGGCGAATTCGTTGGCCCTGCGAAGTTCATTTTCAATCCAGGCGTCACCGTAGTTCTTGGCCACCTCAGTGACGTAAATGACTGTCTCCAGGGCTTCTATCTGGCAATAGAAGAGCCTTGGCTCCCGCTCCGGTCGTTGCCAGTATTCCAGCAGGCGAGCAGTTGTCTTTGTAATACCCAAATACCGGCCCTGCCTCCATTTGGCGACTCGGGCACGGACATGATTGATGGACTCGTTTTCTTTGAGCCGGTCTTGAGTCCATTCGGTTTCGAATGAGAGCTGCTTCTGTTTTCCTTTCTTTTTCGGCTTGGGAATGGGGATGAAGTAGGAGCTTTCGCGTCGGGCTTCCACAATCTCATTTGTGATACCCTCTTCGGAAAAGAGAAAGTGCCTTTTTGGTTCTTCAAAGGGTGAATTGATGACCGGGTTCTCTATGACAACCTGTTTCATTCATTCCCACCCTGTGTTTGCGTTTTGGGTAAGCCGGACTGGTCCTAGCACTGAGGGCATTCCTTAACTATTGTAGTATGGGATTGCTTGCTGTTAACCCCGAGAAGGCGCGCATTCTGCATAGCGGGACAGGCCGGAGATTTGTCATTGCGCTCTACGACGCGATAAATGGTTTCTTCGCTGTGTGCTCAGGGTCCGAGCCTCTTCATTGCATTGGATTTAATATCCTCTCAGGCAACATATCATGTAACAACAGCAGTCAGAAAGATCAAGAGTGGACCGTCAATCGGAGGCGATTGCGGACCTGGGAGTAAAGAAAAGACCTTTCAGGGAGATCTCATACGAAAGGTTTGAAGAAAATGATGAAAGAGCCCTACATGAAAGAATTAACTGATTCATCATGGCCCCGAGTCTTGCGCGGGTAACCGCGAGGTTGCACATGAAGCGTTGAATGGGGAAGCGTGAGCCAGCCATTGAACTTTAAACCCGAATCACCTTGCTTATCAATCGCATCGAAAAAGGAAGGTCTAGGAATTCAAATCAAACCACCCACTTATCCTGGAATAATACCAATTACATACTAGCTTTTCCGAAGACATAGATGAAACAAAAACTGTTTTTCTCCGAATAGCCTCTGATATTTATCATAAGATAAGTTTTTCTTGACATTTTTATCATATGATATTTAATATCTTTCAAGCTTTTTGTTGACAGGAGGTGGTAATTGGTTGACCTGCCACAATTAAGATCGGCACTCTTTCTAAAGGAATTTAAACAGTTAGTTCAAGAAGGAGGGCTGTATGTCGTAAATCGATTTGACCACCAGAAGTCCATGGCTGATTTAGGATTGACAAGGGAGAATTGTAAAGTCGAAATACTCGGACTATCAGTAACAGATTATTGCAAGGGACCGGAGCCAGATAAGGATAGACCGGGTGATATTTGGGTATTTGGCAAGAAAATTGCGGGACGAGAGGTATACATCAAGCTGAAAATTGCACAAGTTGGGACTCATAAGATTGCCAAGTGTATCTCATTCCATGCTGCTGAACAGCCACTTTGTTACCCTTTTAAATAATCTAAGTGGGGGAGGTGAAAACTATGAAGCATATTTGCCCAAATTGTGAAAAATTAACCAATATTCAACATATCAAAACTACCGAAGAGATTACTGTTAAGGGTGAGAGGATAAATGTTCCTGCTGAATACTATAAGTGCCTAGAATGTGGTGTTGAGTTTGATGACCCTAAATCAAATCATGATCCTTTGGCTATTGCGTACAAGGAATATCGTCGCCGTCATGGAATGATGCAACCTAACGAAATTCGGGAACTAAGGAAGAGATATGGATTAACTCAAAAGGAATTCTGCAAACTCCTGGGCTGGGGAGAGGTAACACTTAGCCGTTATGAGAATGGCGCTCTTCAGGATGACACTCACAATACTATTTTGCAACTGATAAAAGACCCTCGTAATCTGCTCGATCTTATTGAGCTACAAGGTGACTTTTTAGCCGAAGAAAAGAGAAAAAAACTTATTGGATTGCTAAAAGATACTATAGAAGAAACATATACATTCCCTTCTATTTATTCTGAGCATTTCGGTAAGTATGGACCTGACATTTTAAGTGGTTTTAAAAAACTGAATCTTGGCAAGCTTTTCCAGGCTATTATTTTCTTTTGCGAAGGTGGCATCTTAAAAACAAAGCTTTGCAAACTCCTGTTTTATGCTGATTTTAAACATTATAAAAATTGTGCCTCTTCGATCACTGGTGTTCGGTATGTTCATCTTAAGTTCGGCCCCGTACCTAACAGGTATAGTTACTTTTTTGCAACGCTAGAAAATGAAGAAAAGGCAATCAGTTTTGATGAAGTTAGTTTTGGGGAATACGTTGGTGAAATGTTATATGCCGATAAAAATCCTGACTTGTTGGTCTTTTCAAATTCCGAGATAAAAACATTAATTGAGGTTAAAGAATACTTTAAAGATTTTGGTGCGGGAGAGATAAAAGACTTTTCTCATAAAGAGAGAGGGTACAAAGAGACCTATGACGGTCAGATTATTTCATATGCCTATGCTGATGACCTTCAGATATAACTGGATGAGCGCTTGTGATAACTTTAACATGTGAAAGGAGCTTAATATGGGAAAACCGCGTGACACTGTCGGCTGGGACGGGAAAAAGAAACGATATGACCGAAGCCATCGTGTGGCGCTGGTGATCGATGATTATGTCGTGGTGATCAGGTTGAGCGGCAACCAAACCGCACAGTTCGTCACAGCTTATGTAGCGGATAGCCTGTCAACACTTGCCAAAATAAAAGGGAGCCCAAAATGGGTTCTCACAAAATAAAAAAACCGCTGATTTGCCAGGCGGGCTCAGCGGAAGCCTTTGCAGGTTCTCCTGCCACTGGCAGAGAACATTAATATTATCGGCAGGAGCGGGGCAAAAGTCAAGGCCTAATTTGAATTGGGGTTTGCACTAGGGGACGCCATTTCTGAATGAACTTGTTCCAGGAGACGTTGCGAAAGCGCCTGGATCTAAGGGACATCCTATAGTCAATCATCGAAAAAGCGACTTCTTATCACCAGCGTTTGCAGGGTGAGATTTGAAAAAAGAAAGGAGTAGAAAACAATGCCGAAAATCCTGATTAT
>JAJSZR010000124.1 GCA_030262715.1 Deltaproteobacteria bacterium | reverse complement strand
AGACATCTGGTCCATATTTCCACCGCCGGTCCTCAAAAAATACAGGAAGTCAGGATAGGCAAAGGCATAGTTCTCAGGTTTCTTGATAATGCCGTCCTTGTAAAGGGCAGCAACAATTTCTATACTCTCTGCTAACAATCTATCCGCTTTCTGCAGCATGGAGTCTCCCATGGCGAGCTGCTCCCGAGCATACTGCTCTGAGTGGCATTTGCTGCAGGTCTTGATCATCTTCTCCCTTTCCGTGAGCCATGCCTCCTCAGTAAGACGGACCATATCCACAGACTTTACTACATCCAGGCGTGCGGTCGGCTCCCCTGTCTCAGGGTTCAAAACGCCAAGGGCCTTGAGGATGGTCACCCTGTCAGCGGCCCACTGCTTGTCTTCAGGAAGGGGTAGTCTTACACCAAGAAAGCCCCAGGCAGTCTTGTTGGTATGGGTGCCGTCAGGCATGTGGCAGAACTGACATGTGGGGGCTTGGGCATTCTCAGGCAGCTTGCCCTTTTCCTTTACGAAATAACGGGTGCCGTGCTTTGCACTGCTCCACATCTCCCACTGGGGATGGTCGTATCCCATATGGCACTGCTGGCAGGCCCTGGGATCAAGGGCTTCCTTTTTGGAGAAGCTGTGCCTGGTATGGCATTCATCACACGAGTTGTTCTGGTAACGGTAACCTTTGTCCCTCTGCTCCTTTTTCTGGGCCTCGGACTTTATCCCCATGTTGTGGCAGCCACCGCAGCCCCTGCCCCCTTCCATCAACTCATCAGGCTCGACGTGGGTAACCGGCATGGCGTTCAAGGATGTCCATCCAAAGTTGTGCTTGCCTTTTACAAACTGATTGAACTGGTCTTCATGGCACTGGGCGCAGACGTGTTCATCAGGCAAAGTGACCTTCTTGAAATCCTTGGCGTTTGTGTGCTCCTCACCATGACAGACCGAACAGGTCACGTCTTCTTCGCTGTGCTTGCTGGATTCCCAGTCTGCTACCTGCCCGGGAGAAATTTTCTTGTGACAGGTGATACAGGCCTCTTCAGCTCCGATTGCCAGGCCGGTGAAACAGAACATGGCGATAGAGCACCCCAATATGACAATCCACTTCCCCTTCATAATAACGTACCTCCTCGGTTAAATGTTGCGGTCAACGCTAACAACCTGATCTGATGAACAAGAAAGGTCGCCCAGACACTGCTCAGCATACGGGCAGTATGAGGCACAGCCAAAATCCATCCTGGGATTCACAAACCGATGGCCGCATTTTTTACACAGGCGCGTTGTGTCGTCCTTAAAGAATTCTACTTGGCTTCCACATTTGGGGCACCTGACTTCAAAAATAGCCCCCGGTTTCCAGTAACGGCTGTCTTGTCCAGGGCATTTCATGGTGTGTTAACCAACACTAGCTCGTAATAGCACGATTATGGATTATGCCTTCCGCGATTTTTTTCCCCAGCTTTCTCATACTTTCCACCAGCCCTTTTTCATATGGGCCTCTTTTTCTGTTTCTGCCAGCTTCCTGATCTTATAGGCAGAATCTCTTAAAACACCATACAGCACGCCGCAGCCGGCATCTTCGCGCACAGCGTCTCCTTTATCGGCAAGGTCAAGCATCTCTTCTGCGAGACTAAGCGTTTTCTTAATGTTTTCATCACACGGCTTCATTGTCTTGATCCCTTCTAAGGTTTTCAACGCTATATCATCAAGATCTGTGCCAGGATAAAATTGTACAAAATATTAGAGGGAAAAGGCTTTAATATTGGGCAGTTAGTTTCCACTTGCATTGTTGACGTACCCCGCCGTGGTGCGGGTAACCCGAGACACTATTGAGACACTTTGTTCCAGGCGAAAAGAAATGAATCCAACATGCTGATATTGTGACATATTTGGGAATCCGCATATTGTCAGTCATAAAAGATAGTTGCATGTGTATTCAAATACAGCGGATCGCAAGTCGCTCTGAATAAGATGCCTAGAAGAAGGTACAAGAGTGTCTCACATCAAATTATGAGACATAAACGTCTCATGAGACATCCTGGAAATCTGCAAGAAACCGGTAAAGGGTGGCGCGCCCGACACCAAGGATCCTGGACGCCTTGGCCTTGTTCCCTCCGCTTCTGGCCAAGGCAGCACTAACACTATCCCAATCCAGCTTTCGGGAAGGGCCACTGGAGGTTCGTCCATTTTGCCAATTCTTCAATTCCAGCGGGAGATCGTCAGGTTGTATGATCCGGCCTTTTGACTTTACAAGGGCAAACCGGATGGCACTTTGAAGCTCGCGCACGTTTCCAGGCCAGGGATAGTCCTTTATCAGTACCACGGCCTCTTTGGAAAGACCTATGGTCTCTTGTCCGTCTTCCCTGGCTTCATTGATGAAGTGCTCCAGCAAAGAAGGAATGTCGTTCTTTCGCTTCCTGAGTGGCGGCATGTGAATTGTGATCACGTTGATGCGATAATAGAGATCCTCGCGAAAATTGCCCCTCTCCACTTCGCGTTTCAGGTCCCGATTTGTAGCGCTGATCAGGCGCACATCCACTGAGGTGGTCTTTTCGTCACCCACGCGCTCGAACGTCCCGTCCTGAAGGACCCGCAAAAGTTTTGCCTGCATAGGCTTTGGCAGATCGGTCACCTCGTCCAGAAACAGCGTGCCGCCATGGGCCAACTCAAATCGTCCTTTTTTATCCCGCACGGCCCCAGTAAAGGCCCCTTTCACATGCCCAAAAAGTTCACTCTCAAGTGTCCCTTCCGGAAGCGCTGCACAGTTGACAGGCACAAATGGGCCTCCGCCCCTCCGATTCTCATCATGGATGGCATGTGCCACCAACTCCTTTCCAGTGCCGGTCTCGCCAGTAATGTGGACCGGATAGTCGTTGGTACCCATGTCTCGAATCTGCTTATAAACCTGGAGCATTTTGGGGTCCTGTCCTATGATCCCGGCAAAGCCCTTGAGATCCCCAAGCTGTATTTTTAACCCAATCAGGTCCGTTACATCCCGAAAAGAGGCGAGGATACCAATAAAGCGCCCAGCCTCATCGGTCCTGCCGTTCACTGTCATCTCAATCCGCCTGGGCTCACCCCTCTTGGTGAGGATATTGAGGGGGTAATGAAGATGATCCAGGGAATCAGGCGGGCCTTCTTTAAAAGAGCAGCGGCTACCGCAGAAAGGTCCGCCAAAGGCCTCATGGCAGTCCCTTCCAAGGACATCTTCTCTAAGATAACCGGTTGTCTTTTCAGCAGCCTGGTTGAAAAACACGATGCGCCTCTCTCTGTCATGGGCGATGATCCCTTCAGAAAGGTTATCAAGAATATTTTCCAGGTTCTTTCTGTTTGCCAGATTTTTATACAGTAAGGAAAGGTGAGCTTCGACGAGTTCTTTGAACCTTGCCATGAGCTTCTCATACTGTTTTTCGTATTTATTCTCCTTTGAATCAAGCACACAGATCGTGCCAAAGACTTCACCGTCAGGCCAGAGGATCGGAAAACCCAGGTAGGAAATCATTCCCGATTCTATATCCGGGTTCTTATCCCATTCTTTGCCTTTCAACGCATTTGGAACCAGAAGTCTATTCCTCGTATTTATTACCTTCTCGCAGTATAGGCCAACCAGATTCTCCCTGTCCCCTGCTTTATATGGATTACTGCTCGATTCACTTGAGCGAAAAACTTCGATGTAAGGCTCATCAACTTTCATGATTAAGGCAGAAGGCACGTTAATAATCTCTGCCATAGTATTCACGATGCTCTGCCAAGTGTTGACAACTTCATCAGTTATTTTAATATCTTTTTTATTAATCCAGGGTCCCATACTCAGAATTTCAGATGGATATCGAGTTTCCGAGTTTCTGTTTTTGGCTTTTTTCACTTATCCTTGTCCCTGTTCTGTAGGTCTTCTAACCCTTTTTTCTATCTCATCCCTTATCTTGTGTATAGAGCGATCCCGCCCGCCTCGCCTGAGCCTGCGATGGCGGACAGGTCAGAAAGCCAGCCGAAACTGCCGGTATCCAATATCTGCCAACACGATAACCTAATAACTATTTATTTTCCATTTATCGAGTTATATTTAGTTCTGGTGTTTTGAGGATTCTCAAGCAGCTTCAGGAAAATGGGTATATAAAAAAACATGGGTAGAAAAATATTTATCGCAGCTTTTTGCGTCCTCATAATAATCGCTGTCTTTGTCCTTTACCGGCTTTCGCACCTTGGCGCATTCCTGAAGATCAGAAATTTAAACAATGCAAATTGTTCCATCCTGGCCAACCTGCCTGGCCCTGAAGACTTGCAAATAGACCACAAAAAAGAAATCTTATATTTTATAAGTTATAACCGTTGGGCACCTATGCGTGGCGCTCATGTTTGTGGTGGAATCTACAGCCTGGACCTAAAAGCCCCCCAGGCCGGCCCCAAACTGATATGTCTCGATCAGGCGGAAGATTTTCATCCTCATGGATTCAGTTTGTATCAGGACAATGAAGGGGATAATCTGCTTTTTGTAATCAACCATCGGCAGGATGGCAGGCAAACCGTTGAAGTGTTTGCGACTCAGCTAAACGACCAGTTGCAACACCTTGAAACCATAGAGAGCAGGTTGACCAAGTGGCCCAACGATCTGGTTGCTGTGGGTCCAAGACAGTTTTACCTGACAGATATTAACAGGCCTTATAATGGTATCGGACTTAAAATCGATGCTTTACTTCAATTACGCAAAGGTCGCGTAGTTTATTATGACGGCTCGGATTTTCAAATTGTTGCTGAAAATCTGTCCTTCCCAAACGGTATCAACCTTAGTAACGACGGAAAATCAGTTTATGTATCAGAGACCCTGGCAGGAAATATAAATGTCTTTCAAAGAGACCAAGCATCAGGCCGTTTGAATCTTCTAAATTCCCATTTTGTGCGCGTTGGCCTAGATAATATTACTGTTTCACAAGATGGGAGCCTGCTGGTTGCTGTTCAGCCCAATTTGATTGCCCTTGCAAAACATTTTAAAGACCCGCAGGCAACATCTCCCTCGCAGGTTTTGAAAATTAGGATCAATGAAGAAGGGTACGATTTTCAGGAGATTTATAGTAGTTCCGGTGCGCAATTGTCCGGAGCAAGTGTGGCCGCATTATATAAAAACAAGCTTATTATTGGAAGCGCCAGCGAATCAAAAATATTGTCCTGTGAATTGAACCGCACGGATATAAAATTAAGAGAATGGAAAGAAAAGGGCCGATTTGTTACCATTAAATCACATCAAATATTTTATGTTGTCGAAGGTGAAGGGCCGGGATTATTATTGCTCCATGCTTACCCTACCGCATCGTGGGGGTGGCACCGGATGTGGCCTGAATTGGCTCGGCATTTCAGGGTGGTGGCTCTGGATCTGTTGGGGTCGGGATTCTCGGACAAACCGCCGGTTGGGGATTATTCCATCACTTATTTGACCGACGTTGTTGAGGAACTGCTAGGTAAGTTAAAAATCAAAGAAACACACATCTTGGCCCATGCGTATGGAAGCTTGGTAGCTCAGGAGTTGCTTGCTCGCTTTAATGAAGGCAACCCAGAAATCTATCTTCAGTCCGTGTGTTTCATAAACGGCGGGATATTCCCAGAAGCAGCCAAAACGACCCTGATGCAGAAGTTTCTTCTTACTTCCGTAGGAGGGGCCGTTGCCAGGAATTTTCCTACCCCGTATGGGATTTTTAAACATAATTTTTCCAATACATTTGGCCCTGAAACACAACCGTCATCACAGGAAATGAAAGAATTCTGGGAGTTGCTTACCTATAATGACGGCCATCGACGAGTTCCGGAGGTCATCCAGTACTTAAATGAGCGAACTCATAAAAGAGACCGATGGGTAAATGCGCTTCAAAAAACCACTGTACCACTGTGCCTGATAAATAGTCCTTCAGATGAGCTGATCGGCGAGGCCACCAATAAACAATGGCGCAAGTTATTACCAGGTTCATCACTCATAGAGCTTGCTCCACCGGTAGGTCATTATCCGCCATTAGAGGACCCGGATATGGTACTTAAGGCGTATTTCGATTATGTCGAAAAATATTTGTAAAAAGTTCTGTCAAAAGCTAATATCGTATTTGAACAGATCTAAAAAAATAGGTCTGCAGTACTGTCATTACAGTTGAGGTGTAACTATGAGAAATAGCACTGATAGGCGTATTTTTTTGCCGACTCTCGTTTTCGCTTTTTTCGTTGCATTCAGTTCGTCGGTCTGGGCCGAGACCTCGCAAGCAACGGAGGTGGAACTTCAAGCTGGATTTTCTGCGATCTGGAAAAACGGTATCGGCAGCGGATTCCGTAAGGGCACCAGGAATTTGGGGTTTGCATTAGGGCCGGGCTTGGGCTTGGAAATTTTCGGGAGTGATAAATCGCACGATCTAGCCCTCGCGTTCGGTCACTACGGTTGGATTTTAAGCAATTTGTTAGCTGAGGGCAATTGGTATCAAGGCAACTTCGAGGTCAGGGGCAATCTTTTCGCAGGGGGTCAATTTGATCCCCACGGAAGATACGTGGTTGGTGGTTCGGTCGGTCCGCGATACAATTTTATCACCAACAGTCCCTGGGTACCGTATGTGGGCGGTGCCGTGGGGCTCTCGGCCACCGACATCCGTGAAGACGAACTGAGTACAACATTTGAATTCAATGTTCAAATAGGATTCGGTACGCATTATTTTTTCCGCGAGGATGTATCCATGACCATGGAGGTGCGTGGATTCCACTTGTCGAATGCCGACATCGAATATCCGAACCACGGCACGAACACAGTCATGTTTCTAATCGGGACGAGTTGGTTTTTTTAATTTTTTGTGTCTAATCAAAATGTGCCGGGAATCGGCCGCCCCAAAGCGTTTTGAATGGCCGAAAACACTGTTTTCTACTTACTTGGAACGGTTTGTATCTGAAAATTGGGCATAACTTATCTTTT
>JAJSZR010000123.1 GCA_030262715.1 Deltaproteobacteria bacterium | reverse complement strand
AAGATAATCCGCCTGGAACTGCGGGATCGCAGGGTTCCTTCAGAGTGGCATTTGGCGGAGATTTGCCAAGGGATGCCGGAGGAGGCGAAAATCACGGCTCCGGTCTTACAATAGCGACGCCGATCAGGCCATACAGGCCGGTGAACATGATGATAGCAAGGTCGGGCCAGTGTTTTCTTTGACCAAGTTTCCGTTTGTACATAACGACTATGGCAAAAAGCAACGAGAAGGCAATACCGATCAGGGCAGGCGGTCCGTTCCGGATTACATCAAATCGCAGGTAGCTGCTCGTCTTGTCCGTGGTTTTTATATAAAATGGGAAGATCGCTTCGTAGATCCTGTCGGTCAGGGTCCTTCTGCCGGAAAACATGACCCGCTGATACTGTGCTATGGGTCGATACCGGGTATCCATAGCCACGGCATAGATAGTGTGATCATCGGAATAGACGGCCGTCCGGCAAAGCGGATTGATGAGCAACTTAAAGTCCATGGTATTCGGATTGTAGTTTTCAAGCGGCAGTTTAATGAGCCGGTAGTTATCATAGCTGATAAGATAGAGTCCGCCGTCCCCAGTGAGTAGCATGCCGTAGATCTCTCTTTTCTTGTTCTCCGCCACCTTGATGTATCTTACATCCAGATCTGGCGGTATGGGGGTTTTGACCACAATCGGCTGTCCCTTGGCCCGCTTCACGTGATAGACCGCGCCTTTGGCGTCAACCATGAAAAACCCTTCGTCAAATGGCTTTAGTATCGACACCCGGCCTGCCACGAGCTGGGCAGGGAACTCGAACCCCGCGCGTTCAAGCACATCGGTAAACTGCCTGGTCAGGTCTTCATTTACGGTGTTGGTGTCCACATTGATAAACTCCATCCTGTCGGTCATGCGGAAGGCATCCTCCGGAAACCGTAGTCTTGTTCTGCCGGGCTGCGATTCAAGGAGAGGGAAGACCTGTATCCGGGGGCTGCGGTCGGCAATCATATGCGGTTTGAGCTCAAAGACCTGACGGTTTTTCTTCATGGTCTCCTTGTCGAAGACGTGTTCGTCGATGTGCAAGGGTAGCTTACCCCACAGGTCCATATTTTTGTAATAGATGAAGGGCATCAGGGTCTCAAAGGTCTGCCGGTCATAATCCTTGCCTGTTTCGTCCCGGGTTACGAATTGGTGCCCTTCCCCTACCATTTCCCGAAAAACGAACTTCTTTATCACCGGGCTGAAAAACAGTTGGGTCTTTCCCGTCTTTTTATCGAACACTTTATGATAAAGCCGCGGCACATACACGCTCATTATTACGATCGCCAGTAGAATCAATGTATATCGGGAGAGTTTCGGGAGCATTATGAACTCGCGTTACGGTAGCGGTAGGCTGGCAGGATGATAGAGGGAATGAACAACAGGGCAAGAAGCGCCAGTTTCCAGAGGACCCGGTTGTAGCTCTCATAGTCATTGCTCTGGTAAAAAAGCCACAGAAAACCGGCTGACACAGCAATATACACCAGTTTTCTTACCAACAGCGGTTCCAGGGTAACCAGGGCCGTGCCCAGGTATGTGACCAGCCCGGCGAACAGCCAGGGCAGAGCCGTCAGTAGAGCGCTCTCCGCCGCCTCAGAGGGAAAGAAAATACCAATGATGGCATAGAGCGACAATGCATCCAGCACACCTATGATGCCCACTGCCAGAAGGCCGATCAGTCCCGACCAGAGTACCAGGGCATCAGGCCTAACCGGCAGATGTAGCGAGAGCCTGAAACGGTGTCCGATCATTTCCGGAACGAACTGCGCAGCCCCAATGATCATACCGGTTATTGGCAAAAGGCACTTTATATGTGCATAGTGAAGCGTGCCGATCTGAAAGGCCCAATACCAGATCATTTCGGCATGCTCAATGGCAAACAGATGTCTGAGGTCTATGAAGAGATAAACGAGCACGGCGACATTGAACAGAAAGACAATGGCCAAGTAACGCCAGATCTTCAGCCACTCCTTATAGAGGATAGACGATAGCACAACTGACCTCAATATTTTCCGGTAAGCGCGATGAATGCGTCTTCAAGACTCATGGAGACTTGTTCCATGGCTGTCACTTCGATGCCGTTTTTGTTCAGATGCCGGAGTACTGCCTCTTCGGGCTCGAATGAGTAGAGAGAGACAGTACTCTCTGTGATATCAAAGTTTTTTATGATGTGATCTTTATGCACCCTGTCGCTGGAACCGTTATTTTTGAAGCGGAACTGTTTGAAAGCGGACATGAATTCATTAAGTGAGGTCTGAAGAATGTCTCCGCCCCGGTCCAGGAAGATGACATCATTCACCAGTTTTTCCAGGTCCTGGATTATATGGGAAGTCACGAAGACGGTCCTCGCGCCGTCTTTGACATAGTCAATCAGGTAGTCAAGAAACAGGCGGCGGTAGCCGGCGTCCAGTCCCATGGAGTAATCATCCAGGATCATGAGTTCAGGCTGCTGAGCAAATATCAGCCCCAGGACAACCTGCGAACGCTGGCCGCACGACATGTTCTTGATCTTATGATTATGCGGCAGATCAAGCTTGTCAACGAGACTGTAGTACATGTTTCTCTTCCAGCCGGGATACTGCATGGAATAAAACTTTTCGATCCGGGCAATGGTCATAAATTCATAGGCCAGATGTCCTTCAAAGAGGAGGCCGATCTTGGCCCTGGCCGCAGGCGACAGGTTGTACGAATTTTCGCCCAGCACCCGGCACCTGCCGGAGGTCGGGCGCAAGAACCCCATCAGAATCTTGATAAGAGTGGTCTTCCCCACACCGTTTTTACCGAGCAGTCCGAAGATCCGGCCCTGTTTGACTGTAAAACTTAAATCTTCATAAACGATCTGTTTGCCGTAACGGTGTGTGAGATTCTCAACTTCGATTACATTTTCCATGGCTGCCACCACATAACAACTGCATTGTTTTTCTTTCTATTGTATGCCTCTGTATGCCTCTCAAATTAAATATTGCATAATAGCACCTTAAAAAGGTATGACCCTCTCCCCGGATCGGAGAGAGGGTCATACAGAGGAGAGAACGGTATTAACGAGGAAAAGGCGACAAGCAAATATCTAACTGACACGCAATTACATAAGCAGTCGCCAAAAAAAGGCGGCCTTATGAGTATCCTTCAGATTACCGCCTGTGCTTATTTTATATCAACAACCTGGACCCAAAGGACCGCATCCTGGGAAAGTTCCTTCCCGTTGTATTTCAAATCTCCGCCGGCACCTAAGGCGCAAAAGCCCCACCAGCCGGCATTGGGAAATGTAAAAGAGAACTCGCCATTGCTGTCGGCCTTGATACCGATAGGCACGAGGTCAGGTTGCGGTATTTCCATATTTTCCTTTGTTACGAATTTATTCCCTTCGATATTGTGATTCATATATGTAACTTCAATTTCAGCATCAGGCACCGGTTTGCCGCCGCACGTGACAACACCGCGAAAACTCATCCCTTTCCAGATGCTATACGGCTTATCTAAGGGAATAATCTCAACAGGAAGAGGATCGCCTACCAATGCATCCCAATCGGTAGGAGCACCGGCTATATTGTATATCGCCTTGGTGCACTGCTGGATGTAGATATCTTCTGCCCCTTCATAGTATGGTGCAGGCACAAAGTAAAATACATGGTCACCCATCCCTTTTAATTTCATATTAACATCGTAGGCCCTCCCCTCATTGCTGAGGCTGGTAAAGGTTATCGCTTTCAGAGTCTCGATAAGGTCTTTTTTCTTGCCTTTGTGCATGAAGCCAAATGCGATGGGCGGGTGTATCGTACCACTTTGATCTTTTCCGATGTCCATGGTATGCCCGGCTTCCCATGGATGGGTAAAGATCAACTTGATATTGATTTTTTGCGTCTTCGAAAGAGCGCTTTGCGGCGTGTAAATCGTCTGAAAATGGGCGTACGCCGGCGCGCTCAATCCGAAAGCCACAACCAAGGACAGCAACAGAACTAACTTCTTCATCTTTTTCCTCCATTGTTTTTGTTAATTGTCATTTGCCTGCCCTGTGAAATTCCTGCTCCAGCAGGACCATTTCACCGGGGTCATTCCTCAATTCCATCCACAGATTACGCAGATTACACGGATTAGATGGAGCTGTTTTTTTAATAATCTGCGGAAATTTGCGTAATCTGCGGATCCTTAATTCCTATTCTGTAATTTCTGAGCCCGGCACCTCTACAACGTGACCGGGTCCTGCATCAAAGACTACCATGTAATCACCCGAGGGCTTCTTGAAGGTAAATTCGCTATCTTCGGTCATCCTTCCTTCGGTGACTGCCTTGCCGCTTTTGTCCTGTACAGTCATGCTGACTCCGGCGGCTGATGAACCATCAGAAAAACCACCTTCACACGTTATTGTCCCATCTCCGTTGTCATAGCAAGAACAAAGAGGCGTGTGCGCAAATGCATAGGTGGTGAAAAAAAACAGCGCTGCCAGGAAGCCAAATAAATAGATCAAGATCTTTTTCATAACGTCTCACCTCCTTTCCTTCTTCCTAAATTGAGCGATTAGCCTTAGCGGTTAGCAATTAGTTTGCTGAAAGCTAACAGCTAATAGCTAATAGCTAAAGGCTAATAGCTCAACTCAGGTTTAAGCATATTCTGATACTGTTTTTGTCTTAATAAATCCCAAACTTATGGTAATACCTAAAGCAAGCAGGTAAAAGGCAACCATTGTCTGGAACCCGCTGAGACCCATCAGGTTTCCTCCCGTAAAGACAAGAATCGCTATGACAGAGCCCAGGACGATGGGATAAGATGTTGCAAAGAGCGCCCATTTTGTGCCGGCTTCCAACTTGATCATGAGTAATGTAGGGATGCACGGCGGATACATGGTCATAAACAATATGATCGCCAGGGCATGAAGAGGTGTCCAGCCTCTTTCCTTTTCTTTCATCCTGGCTCCAAGTGCCTTTTCTTCTTCCCCTGGAGTGCTTTGGTAGATGCTTCCGAGTGTTGCTACACTGTTTTCTTTAGCTGCAAAACAACTTATCAGAGCAATATTTATACGCCAATTAAACCCGGCATAGCTGGTAGCCGGCTCTACGAAGCGCCCAATACGCCCCATAACACTTCCTATAATAGTCTCTTCCTTGATTGCCCTTTTAATCTTGTTCCTCTCGCTGTGCAGCTTCTTATACGCCTTGTGAACCTTGCGGGCATATTTATCCTTCACCTTTACCCCATCAACCACATAGCTGCCCCTTTTTACGATCTTGAAGAACTCGCCATTTCTTTCCTTAAATGTCTCATCGATTGCCTTTTTCGCCTCTTTGCCCTTGGCACCCATTTTTGCCTTCTTGTAGTCATCCCAGTAGATTGCAAAGTGCGTCATGCCTGCCCCTTCAAAAAGCTTTGCATAGGGATTATCTTTGCCTATTTTCTCAACAAATGTCTCGATATTTCTATTGAATTGGTCCTGAAAATCAGCTTTCCTGTCTTTTCCTATTCCCGGCACATTCATAAGGGCATAGACAATCAGTGTAACTGCTGCAACTATGGTTATAATTTTTTTGACGAAAAGCCAGGTTCTCTCGAGGCAGCGTCGCAGCACGCCCCCTACCGTAGGCACATGATACGGGGGCATCTCCAGGACAAAAGGCGCGGTTTCTTCTTTTCTGAGCAACGTAAAACTCAGGATTTTAGATACCGAGAGGGCTATGATAATGGTGATCGTCGATATGAAAAACATGATGATTCCCTTGTGGGCAGCGAAAAACATACCCACAAGAAGCACATAAAGAGGTATCTTGGCCAGGCAATTCATGAGGGGGCAGATCAGTATGGTTGCTATTTTAGCCTTTTGATCCTTGATAGCACGGCATGCCATTACACCGGGTATTGCGCACCCGCCTACAAACACCCCGCTCAATATCATCGGAAGCGCCGATTGGCCATGCAGGCCGAAATTTCTGAAAATACGATCCAGGATGAATGCCACCCGGGCCATATAGCCCGAATCTTCCATGATGGCTATCAGAGCGAACAATATGAGGAAGATAGGTATGTAATTCAATACAGCTACGATCCCATCAATAACTCCCAGAGGAACTGTTCTGGAAAGAGGGTCAAAAACAAGCCCCGGAGGCGGGAGTATAGAGGCGCAAAAATCCCGAAAAGCAGCAAGCAGAGGCCAGGTATAGGCAGTAATCTTGTAGCCCTGCACTATGGATAGCTCGTAAAAGAGATAGATAGCACACAGAAGGATAATCGGTCCTAAAACCCTGTGGCAGGTGACCGCGTCTATCTTATCTGTCAATGTTCTATAGAAGCCTTTTTCCCGTTTAACCGCGAGATCGGAGATCCTTTCAGCGGCCTGATAACGCTTCTGTGCGATGACTGCCTCTGCTGCCTCTTTATGCTGGGAAAGAAATTTTTCTCTCTCTGAGTCAACGCGACTTAATATCTCTTTTTCCGCTCCCATATATTCCCTATGCCGAAGCTTCTTTCTCTACAAGTCGACGCGCTTCACTGTCGTTTTCCATGAGTTTTACCGATAACCACCGTACCGGATAAGAGGCAGAAATATCCAGATCTTCCGAAAGCTTTTTCTCAAGCAGGCCCAGGGTCGATTCCAGTTCTTCTCCGTAATCGATGCGAAAACTGCCGTTTTCAGTATTTTTGCAAGCATTTACAATGGCTGTCTTAACTTCCTGTTTCCCCCTGCCCTTATTCCCCACTGTAGCGATCACTGGTGCCTCCAGCAGTTCACTCAGCTTATGTGTATCAATCACATGGCCGCGGGCCTGGGCTACATCCATCATATTCAATGCAATAATCAGAGGAATACCAATCTCCTGAAGCTGAAACGTCAGGTAAAGATTGCGCTCGAGATTGGAGGCATCCACTATATCAAGCACACATGTTGGTTTTTCATGAAGCAAAAAGTCTCTGGCAATCCTTTCCTCCTGACTATAGGAAGTAAGGCTGTAAGT
>JAJSZR010000122.1 GCA_030262715.1 Deltaproteobacteria bacterium | reverse complement strand
GCTTGATCGGCCTCGCATCCTGGATATCGGGTGCGGTCGAGGGGGACCAACTTTAGAGCTCGCCAGACTGAGCAGGGGCGAGATTATCGGAGTCGACATCGACGGACAGGCCTTGGACGAGCTTGCGGCCCGGGCTGCCGTGGAGGGCTTGTCCGAACACATTCGAGTCAGGAACTGCTCGATATCGGCCATGGACTTTGAAGAAGAGTCCTTTGACGTTATCTGGGCGGAGGCATCCTTACATGTAGTGGGTTTCGAGGAGGGGCTCGATGCCTGGCGGCGGTTTCTGGCAGCGGAGGGTTTTCTTGTCATTCACGAGATGGCTTGGTTGCGTCCCGATCCGCCCGCAGAGATAGTTGCTCACTGGAGGAGCATCTTCCCAGGCATTCGGACAGTGGATGAGTATGCTGCGGAGATTCCCCGTCATGGCTACGACCTAATGAGTGATTTCGCGCTCCCAGAGAAATTCTGGTGGGCGAACTACTTTCGTCCCTTAGAACTTCGTATCAAAGTGTTTCGCGAGAAGTACAGGGGGGATCACGCTGCTCTGGCGGTTCTTCGAACGCAGGAGCGGGAAGTCGATCTCTACAGGAAGTACCGCGCCTGGTATGGTTCGGCGTACCTGGTGATGCAGAAGCAATCGGCATAGAGGACGCCAGCTTAAAAACACTTCTTGAATTAGCCACAGACACACACAGACGAACACAGACTCTGGCCATCTGCCGAACCGTCTGTGTTTGTCTGTGTGTGTCGAGCGAGCACAGCGAGCGGATGGCAAAATTCTATGCTCAGCGGTGAAGAAATGCCTCCTGTCCGTGAATGGTTATCTTTATTTATCCCTCAATCCTTTTCAGCAAGGGCCTTTCTCTCTTCGTAAGCACGCCGCACAATTTCCACATCTGCCACAAAGTGATCTATCTCCTGCATTGTCAGTGCCTGTGGTCCGTCGCACAGGGCAACTTCCGGTTTGGGATGGCACTCCACCAAAATCATGTTTGCCCCGGCAATTACGCCCTGGGCCGTGGCGTGAAAGATGTCGAGCAGGCCGTCAGGTGCGCGGTCCTTGGAGCCAACGGAATGAGTGGGGTCAATACATACAGGGAGCCTGGTCAGTCTCTTCACAACCGGAACATGGGTAAAGTCCACAAGGTTACGATGGGGCTCTCCCATCCTGGTTTTAATTCCTCGCAAACATATAACGATATTGCGGTTCCCTTCGCTGGCGATATACTCACAGGCGTTTAATGACTCTTCCAGACTGAGTCCCATGCCCCGCTTATACAGTACAGGGAATTCATGCTGAGATCCCACTGCCTTGAGAAGCTCAAAGTTCTGAGCATTTCTTGTACCTGTCTGCAACATCACTCCTGTGGGACGACCGGCCTGTTCCAGGGCATCCCTGATTTCTTCGATATGTATGGCCCTGAGCACCTCCATGGCCATCACCTTTATGCCGTATTTTCCTGCAAGTTCAAAGACCCATGGCAGACATGATTTCCCATGACCTTGGAAGTCATAAGGGCTCGTTCGGGGTTTATAGGCACCCATGCGGGCGGTAGTAATATTCAGTCTCTGAAGGTTTTTGAAGACTATTTCTACGTGCTCAGGGGTATCCACGGCACAGAGTCCGATGAAGATATGAAGACAGTCCTGGTTGAATGCAATCCCGTTATACTCAAAGCCGATTTGACCTAATTGTCCGCCATGGCGGCCTATCAAGCGATATTTACTCGAGACCCTTATTACTTTTTCCACTCCGGGCATACGCTCCAGGGTCTCAAATGGCAGGTCATGAGTGGGGCCGATCAGGTAAACTTCCGTTACTACACGGATGGTGCCCTTAACATCTGAAATTCTGGACTTGATATCTGGAAACTGGCGAACATAGTTCATAAGTTGAGACATTTCAGCGCTATCAGGGCCGATACCCGGCTTTAAGATTATGATCATTGTTTTTTTTACCTCTTGTTATCGTTCACCGCGGAGTTCGCAGAGAGACAATTTTTTATGTCGTGGTATATTGTAATATGAGAATGATAGTTCCCTTCTTCACTGCTTGCAAGGTGAGAGTAACCTAACCCGGACAAGCCGGAACCAAACAGGTTTGAAGATAAAAAAATTGATTGTGTTTCAGAATTTTCTGCCAGAAAAAACGCGAATTTTAGAACTAAGAAACTAAGAGGCGTTCTCTATAATTGCTAATTTAAGCTGTGGCTTTGATTCCTGAAATATTTGGAAAAACGAATATCGAACATCGAACAAGGAACCGCAGAATGTCGAAGGAAAGAAAAACTTTAATATTGAGGATCGTTTGATAGATTTTGCTGTTCAAATAATCTATATAGGAGAATCTTTGCCGAACTAAGGGGCAAGAAAACTTCATGATTCGATATTCCTTGTTCGATATTCGATATTCGATTTAAGCTGGAGCCTTCTCTTTACATAGCATGAACTTAGATTATGCACTTCAAGTGCCGAAAAATATAATCTGGCATCGATTCATTTGAATGGTGAATTGATCTGTAACCCTTGATGATAGATAACCTGTTCATTTTTCTAAACAAAAATCTTTTTTCGGCATTTGAAGTGCATAATCTGGGATGAACCGCCAAAACAGAATAGGAGAGTACGTCAGGTCCCTCAAGGCATCTCCCGGACTGGGAGGCCAGGTGGTGTTTCACAAAGAGTTGCCTGCCACAGAGGCCTGTTTTGACAGTCCTGCAAGGCCCTGGCCAGATGAGATGCAAGTACTTCTTAAGGGCAGCGGCATATCCAGTCTCTATTCCCACCAGGTTTCGGCCATTGATCTTGTGCGCTCAGGCCGACATATAGTGGTATCCACACCCACGGCCAGCGGAAAGACCCTGGTATACAACCTTCCGGTTATCGAGCAAATCCTGGAAGATCCATTAAGCCGCGCCCTGTATCTTTTTCCCTTAAAGGCCCTGGCCCAGGATCAGATGAAGCAATTCGGGGAATTGACTGCCTGCCTTGACAGGGAGCAGGCCCCTACCTGCGCTACTTACGATGGTGATACTTCTGCCTGGAAAAGAAAGCGATCAAGGGAACTGCCCCCAAATGTGCTTTTAACCAATCCTGAGATGCTTCATCTCTCTCTTTTGGCCTATCATGAAAAGTGGGCTTCCTTCTGGCAAGGCCTTACCCACGTGGTAATAGACGAAGTTCATACATACAGGGGTGTCATGGGCTCTCATATGGCCTGGGTATTTCGCAGGATGAACAGGGTCTGCGCCCATTACGGAGTCAGTCCCACATTTGTGTTTTGCTCAGCCACAGTCGGCAATCCTTCCGAGCTCACTTCCAGACTCACCGGGCTTGATGTACAGGCCGTGACCAAAAACAGTGCCCCTCATGGCAGGAGACATGTGCTTTTCATTAATCCTGAAGATGGGGCCGCACAGACCGCGATTAAGCTGCTCCGGGCTGCCCTTTACCGTGGCCTCAGAACCATAGTCTACACCCAGTCCAGGAAGCTTGCCGAGCTGATCAATATCTGGGTTAGCCAGAGGGCAGGGTCTATGGCCGAGCGCATAAGCGCATACAGGGCCGGTTATCTGCCGGAGGAGAGGAGAGAGATTGAAAGGAGGCTCTCAAGCGGCGAGCTACTGGCAGTGATCTCTACGAGTGCGCTTGAGCTGGGTATTGACATAGGCTCGCTGGATCTCTGTTTGCTCGTTGGTTATCCGGGCACGGTCATGGCCACATGGCAGAGAGGAGGCAGGGTAGGCCGCAGCCTGCAGGATTCGGCCCTTGTGCTAATTGCCCAAGAGGATGCCCTTGACCAGTACTTCATGCGAAATCCCATGGATTTTTTCAAGCGGTCTCCTGAGCCTGCGGTATTAAATCCGGGAAATCCCGTGATTATGGGCAGGCACCTGGTATGTGCAGCATCAGAGATCACAATACGAACAGATGAATCGTGGCTCAAGGAAAGGGGGGTTTCAAGGGCCATCTCTAAACTTGAGTCCAAGGGAAAACTCCTGAGGAGCGAAGATGGAAAGGAGATCTATTCTGCCCGCAAATTTCCCCAAAGGGGTATTAATCTGAGAGGTGTTGGTCAGACCTATCAGATAGTCTCCAGGAATGACGGCCGCACCATAGGGGCAATCGACGGTTTCAGGGCCTATCGTGAGACCCATCCCGGCGCGGTCTATCTGCACAGGGGTGAAAGCTACGTGGTTGACCGGCTTGACATTGAGACCCGCACCGTAGAGGTGTCACCTGCCAGGGTGGATTATTTTACACGGGTAAGGGGCGATAAGACCACTGAGATACTGGAGGTATTCGGGGAAAAGGTGGTGTATGCCACCAGTGTGTCTCTGGGACGACTCAGGATTACAGACCAAATCACCGGGTATGAGAGAAGGCATGTAAGGGGACAGCGTCTCTTAAACATTGTTCCCCTGGATCTTCCGCCCCAGGTCTTTGAGACAGAGGGCCTCTGGATAGAGATCCCGAATGAAGTCCAGAAGGCAACAGAAAATGCCTACATGCATTTTATGGGCGGAATCCATGCCCTTGAGCACGCTGCTATTGGAATATTACCTCTTATGGTCCTGACTGATAGGAACGATCTTGGTGGCATATCCACTCCCTATCACCCGCAGGTTCGAAAAGCCGCGGTCTTTGTTTACGATGGAATACCCGGGGGAGTTGGTCTCAGCCGCCAGGCCTTTGAGAAGGCAGAGGAGCTTTTAAAGAAGACCTTAAATGTCATCGAGAGTTGCCCCTGTGAGCTGGGGTGTCCTTCCTGCGTGCATTCCCCCAAGTGCGGCTCCGGCAACCGGCCAATAGACAAGAGGGCCGCTATCTTTGTGTTAAAGGGCATAACAGAAAGCGGGGAGGGATTCTTTCGATCCGGACAAGACAGGCCTTATGCTGCAATGGGAGAAGAGAGAATGGCTAAAGTCGAGAGGCAAAAGTATAAAGATGGTCCCGATTCAATTCCCCGCTTTGGTGTCTTTGACCTTGAGACCCAGCTTTCCGCCCAGGAGGTCGGAGGGTGGCACAGGGCAGATCTGATGAGGTTGAGTTGTGCTGTTCTATTTGACTCAGAGAGGGAGACCTTTCTGGAGTTCCGGGAGCCTGATATCCCCGAGTTGATTGAGCGCTTATCTGAACTGGATCTGATTATAGGCTTCAATCTGAAACGTTTCGATTACAAGGTGCTTTCTGCTTACAACGATCTGGATTTTTGGAGTCTGCCCACCCTTGACATTCTGGAAGATGTTCACACAAGACTTGGCTATAGGCTTTCCCTGGATCACTTGGCAGGCGTCACTCTCGGTACACAGAAGACTGCCAATGGTATGCAGGCCCTTAAGTGGTGGAAGCAGGGGAAAATCAAGGAAATCCTCGAATACTGCAATAAGGACGTGGCCATTACCAGGGATTTATTCCTTTACGGATATAAAAAAAGTTATTTACTTTTCATGAACAAAGCAAGAAAGATAGTCCGGATTCCAGTGGATTGGAGACGGAATTATCTGATACGCTGAGTTGATAGGAGCATAACCGTTTAAACTTCCAATTCCGCAAACAACTTTTGCAACAATGTGTCAACGCACAATTCTTTGGCCCACTTCAACAAATAGGTACGATCAAGAGTCTCACCTTGAACTTTGGCCACGTTAAGCGCATCATTGAACTGCCTCTCCGATTGCCCTATTCTTGACCATTCCAGCTTGGCAAGAATGGTGTCTTCCGCAGTTGTAAACCAGCGAGCTCGACCAAGAAACTCAACGTGCTGACGCCTCAGAAACTCTTCCTTGCTAAAGTCACGTGTCTTTCGCAAGATAAGGTCGACCTTAAACCCTGTGGGCAGATGAATGATGTTAAACATTCGATTGCCGGCAAATGCATCCTTTGCGGCCTCGGCGTCAGCATAGAAATCGTCGCCAAGCCGATCAATGAATCGGAGCAAGGCACGAAGATCTGCTTCAACAATAACGTCGGCATCCCCGGTCACACGGGGTACGCCGTGCACGTTGCTGGCAAATGATCCCGAAATCATATAGGATATTCCGCATTCTTCCAAGTAATTGAGTACAATCTGCAAGGCCTCTTCGGGAATCATGTCAAAATGTCCTTTGCTTCAGGATAAGCAGACAGAAACAGGTCCTCTCCCAACATGAGCCTTATAGCTGCAAGCCTTATCTGATCTTTGCCATAGTCCGGATGTCGTATGTACACACCTTGCTCCAGAAGCTTTCTGGAAGTCTGGGCAAGATCTATGGCTGCCTGTAACCGCATTTCAGGGTTCATCCGTCTAAAGATCTCTATGTGAATTTCTTCTGCACGCGATGTAGTATCCAGTGACTTCATGATATACTATAAAGACAGTTTCAAAACGTCCCATTTTGCCTGATCTTGCGCATCAGGCTCAAATCAGATTCTTCTAAGGATTACGCAATAACTAATTACACCGCAAAAATCGTGAAACATGATTTCGCTCAAAAAGCCCGAGATGCAAGGCGCGAAATTTTTCAGGAATGAGAAATACTTATTGTACGTCGCATGGGCTGAAAAATTGAAGCAACGCCGCAGATTGGGTTTTTTGAGCGAAATCATAACTAATATGGAATGATCTTTCAGGTCAAGGACAAATAATGAGTTTTTTATGATCTATGCAGCGAGCGCAATTTCTCTTGTTATCGTTGTTAACCCATGGTCAATAAGCTTTGGTAATTATAACAAATCAAGGCATGATCCCATTGTCCCGAAGTACTACCCTTGCTAGAATTTTGAGATATCACGGATGTCCCAAAAATATCACACTGTTACCTTAATAAGGACGTGGCCATTACCAGGGATTTATTCCTTTATGGATACAATAAAGGTTATCTACTTTTCATGAACAAAGCAAGGAAGATAGTCCGGATTCCAGTGGATTGGAGGGCGGAAAAAAACCTTGACTTTCTGGTCTGGTCTGGTCAGACTAAATGGTAGGAGGTGATGGGTATGCTCATAACCAATATTTCAAAAGCAAAAGCTGAGTTATCGGCCCTTATTGAGAAGGTCATGGCCGGG
>JAJSZR010000121.1 GCA_030262715.1 Deltaproteobacteria bacterium | reverse complement strand
CTTTTTTATGAACTTATGTAGCTGGATCTTCCTGTACCTGTTGATCTTTAATAATAGGATCGTTGACCTTTTGGATCTCTGATTCTTTACTTTCTTTAGTAATAGGTATTGACTGCACATCAGAGATGGCAGCATAATCATCCACCGGACTATTGGACAAAGCATTTGTGAGATTAACGATTAATGCTGTCGCAGCTTCTTCAACCGCTCTGTCAATTTGAATCCTTACTGCCGGATCTGCCCACATACTTATAGGCTTAACCTGTTTTTCTACCCGGTTTGCCCAAACAATCTGGCCATCACTTGCGTCTTGCAAGGCAAGACTTATTTGAACTACTGCTTGTTTAACCTGGCCCCCCTTAGATGCCAGATATGCGGCTGATGCCCCAGCCGCACCCCATGCAACAGCATTATATGCGGCATGATTTTTGTTTCCGCCATGATAGCTGGTAGATTTCGTAGCAAAACGTGGGTGAGATCCACCTGATATGGTGGTCTTTTTGTCTGGAGTTGTGTAAGGTGTTTCCGCATAGCTACCCGCCAGGGCTCCCATACTGGCTCCGAAAGTTAAATCCTGCCAGAGATCGTATTGTTCAGATTCCGCGAAGCCGAATAATAAGGCAGAACTCGTGTCAAATAAAAAGGGCAGAACCCCAACCTCAAGTGGATTGAGAGTATTATCATCTCTTACTTCATATTCAACAATACGTCCTCTTAGAATGTAATCAGCCCCAAATCGACGCCCTATTTGTTGTATGGTACCAGGATCAAGACCAACCCTTGTAATCTCATAGCCTTGTTTGGACTTGCCAAGCTGTTCATTCTTTACAACCAGCTTCTGGATTTCTTCCTGCATGGCATCTGACCATCCGCTACCCAATTCTTCCGTGATTAATCTGTAGGAATTGCTGGAATGAATGGAAGGCTGCCCAATTATCCGGATGACTCCAAGATCAACCAGATATTGCACAACGTCTTCTTCAACTGGGATATAAAATCCCTTCTCAGCCAGTCTGTACATCAATGCCTCGTAAATCTTGATCTGCCGGCGAAGAGAATCGTCTGGCCGCACTCCCATGGTATAATCCGCCAAAGGCAATATAACGATTTGTTTTGCCGAACTATCTGGATATTGAACAGAGGTATTGATTGGTGCAACAGAATCCTTAATTTTTTGGCCGCAACTAGCAAGGCAGACCATAATTGCCAGTAAAAACAGTAAGATGAACCATCTGTTAAACATAACTTCCCTCCCGGAATGCCTATCGTTTCTTACGACATTTGTATCTAATCATACTTATCGGACATATATATAAAGTTACTTAAAAATTTTGTAACCGTTCAGGGTTCAGGGTTCAAGGTTCAGGGTTCAAGGTTCAAGGTTCAGGGTCATAAGCACTAAGTTATTTTTGCACCGGATGGACTAATGAACATCGAACATCGAACGTCCAACATCGAATGTTGAATGGGAAAAAATGAAATCAAGCACTTACAAAAAAATAATTTCAAAGGGCGAAATCCAACAAATCATTCGAGTGGTTTTTCGTTACGAGTATCAAAACGGCTGAAAAGAAACAGATAAGCGTTTACAGAAACGGAAATAGCCGTTGAATGTCACGCGGCGCAAGCGCCCCTGCCGCGACGGGCGCGAGCACGGCGGGTGCGCTGCGCGTCGGTATTGGATATTCGTTTTTCATTCGATGTTCGATGTTCATCTTTAGAACTTAAATCCTAGAGCATCCCGCAATTTACCGCATACAACAGGGCGTTTCGGATCTCCTCCTGCAGATCATGGGTGCTGATTTTCTGCCCATTTTTGTCCTGCACGTAAAAGACATCCACTACCTGATCGACCTTGGTACTTATCTTGGCCCTGGAAATATTCAGGCCAAAATCCGCCAAGGTATGGGTAATGTCGTAGAGAAGCCCGATCCTGTCCTCTGCATAGACCTCCACGATTGTGCATAAGTCTGACGTCTCATTATCCAGGACAACCTGGGCCTGGCGTTTGAGGTATTTCTGCCAGTCACCTGATCTCACCGGTCTGTATTTTCCTGCCAGTCGATAGGCCAATCCCAACCGGTCATCCAGGGCCAGGTTCAGATTTCTCTTAAGGGCTTCCCAGTCCTGTTCATCGTAGCCCTTGTTGACCGAGGATGTCACATCCAATACATCTATTGCTGTCCCATCCCTTAAGGTAAAAATCTGAGCGGTAAGCACGTTGAGATTGTGAAGGGCCAAAATTCCAAATATTCTGGCAAGGAGCCCGGTTCGGTCCTTGGCCATCACGAGCAGGGACCAGTAAGTTCTCCTGTCCTCAGCCAATACCAGGGAAGGTTGGTCTGGCAGTTGGGCCTTGAGCTGGATATGCCTTTCAATCGCCTCGGGAGTGAAGCCCAGAATATAGTCATCGGGCATTATGGCAAGGCTCTCTTTTCCTTTTTCCCCGAGCCTGGAGGCTATCTGTTGCTTCATCCATTCTAAGGCCTGGATTCTTTGGTAATCGTAGATCTCTGATCCTTCCAGGAAAAGGGTGATTTTCAAGTATAGATCATACACCAGTGCTGCTTTCCAATCATTCCAGACATTTGGGCCAGTTGCCTTCGAGTCCGCTATAGAGAGGAGATAAAGCATGTTTAACCGTTCAAGGTCCTGTATTTTCCCGGCACATTTCAATATGAGGGTTTCATCTTCCAGATCCCGTCTCATGGCAATATGCACCAGATAGAGGTGGTTCTGCACAAGGAAGGAGAGGCAGGCGCATTCCTCTGAGGAAAGCCCCATCCTTTTCCCGATATCCCGGACTATTCCGGCCCCCCGTTCAGCGTGGTGTCCACCGCGGCCCTTTCCTATGTCGTGTAGCAGGGCAGCGAGGTAGAGTATGTGAGGTGATTCCAGGGCCATAAAAATCCGGGGCTCTTCCTTCTCCAGGCCATGGAGTTCTGCAACAGTTTGAAGTAAGTGCCTATCCACTGTGTGGATATGGTAGACATCGTGTTGGGCCAGGGATTTGATCTCAGAAAACTCTGGGATGTAGGCGGCAAGAAGGCCTGTGTCCAGCATAGCCTCCAGGACCTCCAAGGGCCTATCGGCATCCTGAAGCGCTTGCAAAAATGCCTCGGCCATATGTTTTGAGGATCTTAACTCTTCGTCTACGAGGTCTAAGTTAGCGCTTACAAGCCGTCTTGTCCCGTAATGTATAGGCAGGCCGGTCCTGGCCGCATGGGCAAAGAGCCGCATTAAGAGATAGGGACGTTCTTCAAGTAGTGATGGTCCCGTAAGTTTTATGCGGCAATTAATGACCTCTATGCCGGGCTCAAGGATTTTATTTTCTTTGCTGCATGTGGAAAGTTTCGAGGCCTCTTCAACATTTTCAAAAAACAGGTCTGACGTGACAACTATGGTCTGTAGATTGCTGTAAACTTCCCTCATGAAGTATTCCACACCAAGCATATTGTTACTGTCCTGGTAGCCAAGGAAACTGGAAATTTCTTCCTGATACTCGAAAAAAAGCCTGTCGTTTTTGCGGGAGTTAATATAGTGGAGCCTGTTTCTTATCCGTAGCAGGTAATCCCATGAATCTTCCAGTGCAATCCTTTCCTCCTTTGTAATGAGCCCTGCCTCTTCAATGGACTTGATATCTTCCAGTCCAAAGAGGACCTTAGAAGTCCATAAAATCGCATGGATATCCCTCAAACCTCCCCTGCTTTCTTTAATGTTGGGTTCAAGGAGATAGGCATTGGCTCCGAAGCGCTTATGCCTTTTCTTTCTGTGAGCAATCATGTCTTCCGCAAAGGTTTTTTTTCTGCCCTTTAGAAATCTCTTTATGAACTCTTGTTTCAGCCGGAAAAAAAGGGACTCGTCTCCATGGATAAACCTGGCATCTAATAGTGCTACCTGAAAGAAAAAGTCTTTTTTGGCGTCAGCCAGGCAGGCCTCAACAGTCCTCACACCGTGGCCCACCTCCAACCCGGCATCCCACAGGGGGTAAAATATGGACTCAGCAACATCGGGAACCCGGTCTTCTACTTCCGGCTCATAAAGCAACATCACGTCAATGTCAGAAAATGGAAAAAGTTCTGCTCTTCCGTATCCTCCCAGGGCTATCAAGGCCATTTTTTCCTTGGCCTCTGGACAGGCAGAAAAGGCCTCTGATAAAAAGGCATCCACAATCCTGGTATGCTCTATAAGAAGTTCCCGTCCCCTGAGCCCTCGCTCCCATAGGGTTTGCAGGGCCTCGCGACCGGACCGTAACCCATCTGATTTTGATGAATGATCTAACATTTGATTCAGTTCTTAAGGAACGGGAGATAAATAAGTTGAACAAAAATTAACAGGATTTTTTGTTGTATTCAAGGCGCGAGGAGCGAGCATAACTGGTTATGTGATCGACGAGCAACGAAGAAGACGGCAAAAAAGACATTAATTTGTTCAAGTTATTTATTGTACGTTCCTAAATGAATGTTTCAGCATAAAATCACGCTGAATGCAAAGGACATCTGCAGGCTGGTCCAACAAGGTCATGTGTGCGCTATTCTCGATTATATGTATTTCCGCATCGGTTGCGAGTGAATGGTGCCACGCAGTAAAATCAGGTGTACACAGATCAAAGCGCCCGGCAGTAAAAAGAACCGGCATTCCCAGATCCTTGAGATATATGGATACGTCTACATCCCTTAAATTTCCCAACACATTCAGCTCTGATTTACTGTTGAGCATAACCTCATGCACTTGATGATTCCTGCGATTAATAAGCCTGTTCATAGGTTCGGGAAGCGGCCATGTGCGGATTACATATCGCTTGACGAATTCCATGATTGCTTCCTCGTATTCCTTTCCGCAACCAATGGCTTCAAGTTCGCAATCATCAATGATTCTCGCCGTCTCGCCGGAAAGACCGGCTTTAAGCACAGGTGCAACTTTCTCGACATAGCGGGGAAAACTCAAAACAGGACTATGCAGAGAAAGAGTCATAATTCCCTCGGGATATTTATGTGCGAATCCTGTTGCCAGTGTTGTTCCCCAGGAATGGCCAAGCAGATGGTATTTTTTAATACCCAGACCATCTCGGACTGCTTTTACTTCTTCGAAATAGCGTTTTGCTTTCCACAGTGAAGGTTCAGTAGGCCGGTCTGAATTACCGCACCCAAGCTGATCATAGAAAATTACCGTGCGCTCACTGGAAAGCGCTTGTAAGGGCACCAGGTTGTGATGGTTTCCGCCAGGGCCGCCATGCAAAACCAGGAGCGGTGGCTTATCAACTTTACCTATTTTGCCAAACCATAGCCTATAAGTGTTGCCCTTGTATGTATATGAAATGAAGCCTTCTTCACTGTATGATGGTTCTTCAAACCACTCTTTTTGAAATGCTATCATTTCCATTGCATTATCATGTGTTTCTGTTCCCCTTTTGCAATGACAGCACCATGACTAGGAGAGAGCCCTTGTAATTTTCCTGGATTTCAGCTTTTCCATTTTTCCAGTTTTTTCTCATAAAAAGATATTTGATCATTCAGGTCCTTTAATCCCCAGGCATAGACGTAACTGAAACGAGCATCGTGACCAACTTGAGAAAGAAACCGGAATCTAAGTGTACTGAAATAGCAGAAGAAATATAAATCACGACATACAGGATAACCTTTTGAAATACTTCTTTGGGCCAATTCTAAAAAGAAGACTTCTTCGCGGTCATTAAATTCCTTTAAGAACTGCTCCTTCTGCCAGTGAGTGATGGCCTCGGGTTTGGGTTTGGAGGACAAGACCTGCCCTTCGTTCTTTTTTATTAACGCCTGATTCTCTTTCTTCTTTTTTTGCCAGGGCAAAAATCTCATTCTTTTCAAAAAAATCTAATAAAACGGATGAAGCCTCGTACGCCTAACTCACGTATTATTTTCACAAGACGCTCGGAATACCGGGGTAAACTTCATTTGCAGGATCAACAAATAATTTCGTGACCTGTAGTGATAATTTGGGGTTATCAGTAATTATCCAAAGAAATGTATATTTAGTCTTATCATAAATCCAATTGTAGACTAGATACTGAATCATGTCGATCCTTTTGCAATTGACCTGATCAGGGTCACACCTTGCACACCGGCAAAATCGGAAAGCAATTTTATTGTGAGAGATTAAGAAGTCAGAAAATATATGAACTGAAGTTTCACCATTTTTTGAAGGTTTTTAGAGAGGGTAGCCATATTTTTCTATATCAAACTCCCCTACTAAAATAGCTGGCATAAAAAATGCTTTGCACTTTTTATGCCTTAATATCAAGCACTTAAGACGTTTTTTATGTTGCGCTATATCCCCTTTCGTGATAGGATGTAAACATAACCTATTGATATCCATCACGAAAGGAGCAACTGAACATGTTTATTCTACGCAATATCCTTACCCCTCTTCAGGAGTAGTCATAACGGCCGGATAAAATATGATAAGCTAGATTCAGGTTTTCCTAAAAGTATCTGAAAGGAGTAAACTTAACACCTATTTCTTCATCATTTCCCCCTATGTGATAGCGCACTGAAAGATATGCTATTTGCCTATCATCCTGGTGAATAAGGCCCTTTTCGACTCAGGTATTGGTGGGCTCACAGTAGTCCGCGAGCTCAAACAGCTATTGCCGACCCAGCCCCTTATCTATTTTGGAGACACTGCACGGACCCCTTATGGAACCAAAAGCCCGGAGACAATTATTCAATATGCCAGAGAAGATACCAGATTCTTGCTGGAGCACGGAGCCGGCATATTAGTGATCGCCTGTCACAGCGTAGCCAGTACTGCCACCTCAACCTTAAAGCAGGAATTTTCTGAACCAATATTTAAAGTTGTAACCCCCTCTATAGAACAGGCATTGGCCCTTACCAGACGAAAAGTCATCGGCTTAATCGGTACAAGGGCTACAGTGACAAGCGGTGTATATGAAAGAGCGATCCATTTACGTGTTTCCGATGCAAAGGTATATAGCCAGGCATGTCCTCTTCTGGTGCCCCTGGTAGAGGAAGGATGGATCAAGTCCAGGGAAAGTCGCATGATAGTTAAAAAGTATCTCAGGCCGTTAAAAA
>JAJSZR010000120.1 GCA_030262715.1 Deltaproteobacteria bacterium | reverse complement strand
TGACAAGGTTATGACTTTCCAGGGTGCCTGCAAGCAGACTCAAAACCTGCCGCACTTCTTCCACGCCTTTTTCGGCCAGTCTGCGCTGATTAAGCGAATAACCATGCACCAGATGGTCTTTTAGAATGGTGGTAGCCCAGATGCGAAACTGGGTGCCGCGCTGAGATTTTATCCGGTAGCCGACAGAAATGATGACGTCAAGATTGTAAAAATTAGTCCGGTAACTTTTTCCATCCGAAGCAGTTGTCCGGAATTTCCGGACAACTGCTTCCTCGAAGAGTTCTCTTTCCTTGAAAACATTACGGATATGCTCGGAAACCGTCCGTTTATCTCGTTGAAATAGTTCCACCATCTGGGTTTGTGTCAGCCAGACGGTCTCATCCTTCAGTTTCACGTCCATAGAGGTATACCCATCCTCAGACTGATACAAGATGATTTCGCCAAGGTCTGAATTAATGCTTTCGATCTTTCCTGCCTTTCGAGTCATTGTTATTGCTCCACGTTGCTACTTTTTTCCTTCAGCCGCTTACGGCTTTCCTATTCAGCCTTGGGCAAGGTAATGGACTGAATGATGCGGAAGATCCCTTCTGTGTTGGCGACTTCCGTCAAGGCGGCGACAAGGTCAACGACGGCAAAATGACATTCATTCTCAATGAGGATCCGTAGTATCTGTTTATCTTTGGAAACAAACAGCTTTTTCCCAAGTCAACTCCTTCAACCCGAGGCTAAGCAGTGTAAGCCGTCTGAGTATGTTACACAGGGGGTGGACTGCCAGAACATTTCAGCCACAGCCCCCCGGATAGAACATTGGGTTGTTGACAATTCAAACGCACTTATATTAATTTCAACCTAAATCACCGCACCTCCATCCCTCAAAAAATCCTCTACGCCTAAAATAAATTTCATAATGCCAAGAAGCTCCGCATCGTACAGATCTTCATTGATATAATAGATCCCTGTATCTCGAATTTCTTGCAATGCCAATTTTGCAATTTTGCTGCCCCATAACTGAACAGAATTTTGTTGAATTTCTTGCCAGCTAACCTTCCCGTAATTTTCTATTTCTTCTCGAATGCTGTTTGAAATAAGAACTGTTCTGGTATCCGCCTCTATTACCTGAAAAGTTTGGTTTATGATCTCAAAATTACGTTTTCGCTCATCTCTAAGCATTTGTTCAAGTAAGTTTCGGTCAACACGATTATGCCATTGTGACATCATGGCGCTGTGCATTAACTCGGATGGACTTTTTTTCTCAAACCAACTTTTATCAAAACACTCAAAAAGTGCGAATGTGTCTGCCGCTGGGTGTTTATTAAATGCTGAACCCGTTGTTGTAAAAACGTATAAAACAGCATCATCTTCGGAAAAGTGACGATTGATCCGACCGGCAGGCTGAAGTGTAGATGAGACACTAAAGGCTTCTCTAAAACCGGTTCTAAAAGAAAAATTCATGCCTGCTTCAACACAACTTGTGGCAACTAATATCCATTGCGTATCATTTGTATTCTTTAAACGTTTCTTTATTTTCTCAACTTCCCGTTTTCGATGCCTTGGTGTTAAGGCTGTGGATAAATGAATAACGTCAAGGGCTTCATTGTCTTTTAAGTGGCGGGCGAGTATTGCAGCATTCTGGACTGTATTCATAATAACCATTTTTGGCCAAGGCCCTTTGCTCTTAATGACATCGGATAACCCAATAATATCAAGAGGCTTTTGTATGAGAACATACTCAATGCGATTTTGTTCTAACGCGAAAAGTTCATCGCTGATTTCTGGAGAAATAAGTGATGGAATAGTTTGAGTATTCATTTCGCTAATATTCCAAACCTCTGCCATGCTTCCCGAAGATAGAGCAAATCGACACCCCCAATTCTCAGTCAAAGCTTTTATCCACAGCCATGCAACAGGCCACAGTTTCAACGGAAGCGTTGCATGAAATTCATCGATAAAAACCAAGCTTCCAGGTAAAGCATGAAGCTTGCGTAGTGAAGGTGTTTTTGAAGATGCCAGCGTTTCAAAAAACTGGACAGAAGTGGTTATTATAATTCTGGCTCGCCAAAGGACGCTTAAATGTTTTGCTCTATCAGAAGTATATTCAGCCGTATGGTAATGACCGACAACAACTTCCTTCGGGTTTTCGCCATCTAAAACTAACCAATCACGCAAATCATCAATAATTTGGCAAATCAGGCTGGTAAATGGCACAACGACCAAAAGCCGCCTTGGAGTATCTTTCACTCTAACAGCCTGATTGAGTAGATAGGCCAGTACGGCGGAAGTTTTACCTGATCCCACCGGGGCTTCGCATTGAACTATCCTCTCCTTTACGCCTGAGTTCCGACAACATTCATACATTTTTGTACGCAACAAATTCCGTTTTTTTTCTTTCTTGCTGCATGGTTCATCTGCCTTGGCAAATATTTTTTCATCCAACTTTTGCAACCGCTCAGCCCACCGGGCTTCGCCAGGAAGGACATAATCAAAATATTGTGAACAGTGATTAGCCGCATTGCTATGATCAGAATCAACAATAAACGAAAGCAATATACGCCAATCCAACGCATTAGTAGGGATTGGTAAATCTGGAACCGTTATTTTAATATTTTCCAGTATCTCGAAGTGCCGCTGGATGTATTTATCGAGATTATTCTGGGTGTGAGAAAAGCCTTTTTTCCCTTCAGTATCTGCAAAGCGGAAAGCCATTTCTCCTCTGGTAAATTCGACTGGGAAATTTGTTAATCCCTGGTGATGGCTATAAATTAATACAGCCGCAACAAAGCAGGGAGTTTCATTCATAAGCCAATAGGCCGCTCCGGCATCTTCGTGGAATACAGGAAGTTTCTTTTTTGGCCCACCCTTCAATGCTTCTTGATTCAGGGAATCCAATTTCCCCAGGTCGTGGAACAGCACTGCAACAAATAAAGCATGCAACAACATGTCCTGAGGAAGATGATTAGCATATTGAACTGCTTCTCCTGCAAAACGTTTCATGAATTTCAACGCACCAAGGACATGATCCGCATATGTTTGCTGATCATGTCCTTGGCCTTTGCTGCGAGCAAGGTAAATCATTGAACAGCGTCCTGATATTTCTGAACATTTGTTAGAGAATTTTTTACATCTTCCCATGAAGGAATATTAAAATCCTTTCTTTTGCACCCTGAAGCGCCTTCTTTCAGTTGAGGAAACAGTTTTGCGAAGAAGTCGGAGTCTTTGAATGTCCCTAATTTGTTACCATGCCAGCCGACATGTGCATGTAGGATGTTTACCTGGGAGCGGACAAGCGAACGGGTGTGGTCATACATATATGGAATTAGCTTTATAAAAAGTTCAACGTCCTCGTTTTTACAGCCAGTTTTCTGTCCCTGGTGCGGTGAGAAGAAAAAAGGTACCGTATAAATTCCATATTCGACAATGCGGAATCCAAGCGGAGCCATTCCACGACTCCTCCCTTCTTGAGCAGGCGCTTTTTTAGTAAATGTTTCACGCTGAATTTTTACTGGCGCGACCGAAAGACCTACCCCGAAATGAAGGGCACCGGAGCGGATAGTATCTCCACCACCTTCTTCTAGGAAAGTGTTCCCAAACAAACGAGCGTCCCAGTAAGTTTTTTTAAAGCCGTCAAAATCCTTTTCCAATTGTTCTTTAACGGTCTTACGTTCATTTTGCCGACTTTCTAGAATCTTGAACTCATCAGGTGTGAGGCCTTTGCCGACTTCTTCCCAAATAAAATTGCTTTCTTTGGACTCGATCAAATCGCGCAATTTGCGTTTAACGGAAACCGGTGAAATCTCGCCGATGCCATTATCCCGTTGGCGTGGATCACTATCACGGTCAGGGTCACCGTTCGGGTTTGAATTAATTACTTCCAGTACAAGCAATCCGGTCATTCTGTTCAGTTCCATTATTCACCTCCATCAGATGATTTTTTACTTTTTTCCCATGCAAGATAACCAAGTAAAAGTGCTGCTTTTGTTTTTGGGGTAACAGTTTGTTCCAGCTCACTTAAATCAATATCTCCTGCTGTTCGTCCAATTTGCGCCAGTAACATGGCGATATGGCTGTCATTGGTTCGTTCATGATGCACTTTTGCCCAGTTTTGATAAATAACAATACGTTCACCTAAACGATCGAGTGCTTGTACCGGAGTCGACATCGCAATTCTTACCAGACTGTTCCCTAGTAGCTGCGATGGAATATCCTCCTTCCGGACATCGTGCGAATATGCCAGATGCAACTCATCTGCCTTCGCTAATAACTTGCCTAGTTGATATGTTGCAGTCATCAGATACCTCCTTTTTCCTTTTTCTGAACGGCCCAACAAAATTTCAAAAAACGATATACTCACCAAAGCATCCAGACGAGCAGTTGTTGAGTATGGTTTAAGTACTTTTTCAGCTTCTCTTCTTTTGCCATTTTGCCAAAGCTGCGATGAAATAATTTGATCACTGCGCAGATTAATCAGCAATTCGGAAACATTCATTAAAAGCCGTTGCAATAGCTCATTTTCCAAGGCCATTTGACCAAATGGTGGCTTGAGAAGAATATCAAACACCTTTTTTGCCGCGACCCCTTGAGCCGCTTCCACTCTGCCGCATTGTAAATACAGTTTCCGGAAAACATCCATGACACTTGCTGGAGAGGGGATATAAGGTGATAACGAAACAATTTTACGATCTCCAGGGAATTTGACAGGAATTTTAAAATGAATATGCTTTCCGGCCAGTTGCGCCCAGCTTGAAATGCCCTTTGACACTGACTCTAGCTGATATGTAAGATTGGCAACAATTTCTCGCCGAGAATTATCGACTTGGGTAAGGATAAGAATCCGCTGAACGTCATCAAAGGAAAAGCTGGAATCTGGCTTTGCAAATAAATTGATAACTTTTCTTAGATGCGCTTCATATTGGGTGATTGCATCTGAAGATGATGGGGAAGAGCAAAGTTGAGCCATAGCATCCCGTACGGCCTTGTTTTGTTTAACTGCTCTTTCCCCACTCAACCAAGCAACAAGCAGGTCGCTCTTTTTGGGTTTTGTGCTGGGAATAGTTCGCCAGGTTCTCCCTTCTTGTTCCGGTGCACAGATCGTCTGTAATGCATTGGCTATTTTTCGTATCTCCACCTCGGAAACAGGAAAAATCTCAGCACCGCTTCTGCCATATCTAAATTGCGCTGGGATTTCTTTAAACATTGAAAATAGGCGAGTTTGCCCAACCCCTTTGAGGGTAACTTCTGGAAATGTTTCTGTTATCAATGGTACTTGTTCCCCTGTTAACGCACAACTGCCAGTAAACCGCGAAGTAGATTTGGATAGTAATCCCTCATTAATCTCTTGATAGGAATCCGAGAATGCGTTGTCTCTTTCCCCTTCCAAGCAGAGCCCGAATTGAATACCCGGTTTTTCAAATTTTCTTTCTCTACTGTTCCATTTTCCAAACAAGGCGCGTGCAACCGCATCCGCATCTTCTAATCGACCTAGTAAATAATTCTCACAAAGAGTGGTTGCCAACTGTATAGCAAATTGTTCCCCACGTTCCTGCAATTTGTCTTTTGATGAAGACTTTCCAGACCACTCACAGAGGCTCTTTGACAGTCGAAAAAATGCCGTTTGACTCCCATTATCGGCAAAACGTTCAAATAATGACTTTGGGTAAGAATAGCAGAAGTCAGTAAAACGTTTGATGTGTTTTGATTCAAAATTCAAATTGATTTCATATAGACCGAAGCTGCATGTGAGGAAATCAATAAACTTATTATCTCGCAAAACTATTGAAAGTGCAGTTGCTAAAGATTCGGCATCGGAATCAATTATCCTGTACAATGGTTCATTAAGATTCATAATCGGAAAGCTATTAAATTTTGTTTCCGCCACCTTCCATCTTTTTGTCATGTCCTCAGGTCGGACAAACTCAACGCCAACCACGCCGATTTGACGGTCAAACGAAAATATAAAGCCTGGATTCTCAGTCGCATTCTTTATTGCATCGGATCGAATGACAATAGGAATGTTATTTTCGACAAGCCCTTTTGCAATACAAGAAAATTCATTGATCATATTCCAGCCTCCCGTTTTTGATTTCAACGTTTTGTCGAAATTCCGGTGCATACTGCCCATTGCTCGGCCTGTCAAAAACCGAATAGAGCATGGACGGGATAATTTCATTATGGCCTGCTTGCACATACCGTTCATCCGTATCAGGGCGTAAAGGGCCAAAATAAGAGAGGCTGAATTCTTTCCATCCCAAACACAACGGGTAAAAATATTGCTGTTTGATCAACCGCCGCTCAAAAATCATTTGCAACGCATGTTCTGAGTTTGTCGTTTTCCCCGGAGCGTCAGACAACTTCTCAACAACCCCATACAAACGGAAGCAAACATCCTCTAAAACAGTTGCCTGTAGCTGATACGAGTTTCCTCCTTTCACATCTGACTGTTTCCGAAGTGGCCCACCGTAATTATTGACATACTTACGGTATGTAATGGGTTTGCAAATTTCCACAGACAGAGGTTTTATAAAGGCACTTCGCGTTCTGGCAATAGCCTCGAACATGCCCTTAGCTGCTGACCAAGTCGGGACCGGATAACTGCAAGGCGTATCCCCTGAATCTGGCCTTGTAAAAAGCGCTAGCGCACCTTCGACCTCCATTTGGACCTTGTACCGCTTCACGTTCATAAATTGCCTCCTGTATATGCTATTCAAAAAAGAAACTATATTCATAGACCTTCATCATAAACCACCTTAAATTATTAAATCATGCCAGATAACCCCAATCCTCAACGCCAAAAGCTTTGGCAAAATCTCTGGCCATTTCAGCAACATTCTTCAAATGTTCATCAAGTGGTTGCCATTCGGAAGGATGTTTTCCTTCGCGATTGCAGCCGCAACCTCCTCCAGCAGGGACGGGGAGATGGCGCCCAGCCTTGTTGTAAAACGATCAAGGGAGACAGACTTCACTTGGAAGGCATCTGCACCAACTTCTTTTGTGATGCCGTTCGTTTCTGTGGGGGTGATGTGCACGAACCAAGGCCAGCGTGCAAAAGTGGGGTTTATAGTGGACCCCTAAAATGAGACAGTATGTTAAGGTAGAAAACAGACTGTTTCAAGGGGAATTTAATGAAGAGAAAACTTTACAGTAAAGGACTAAAAGCCAAGATTG
>JAJSZR010000119.1 GCA_030262715.1 Deltaproteobacteria bacterium | reverse complement strand
GGTCAAAGGAACACGCTCCGGATGGGTTGTTAGACATATTTAATGCGGCTGCACAGGGCGTCATAGCAGGTGCCAACATGATTCTCGTAGAATGTCATCCAGAACCGGAAACCGCTTTGTGTGACGGGCCACAATCACTTACATTTCCTGAGCTTGAGCAGTTTATAAATGATATGTCTATTGTACGGGAGGCCTATGAAAAACGAATAAATGCCTATTCCCAGGGCATGTTCAAGGAGATGACAAAGACATAGATAAGGCGTTTACAGGTTGCATTTATGCCATACGGGGTTGTTTTGAAAGATGAACATCGAACATCGAACGTCCAACATCGAACGTTGAATGGGAAAAGATGAAGAAACAGAAATAGCTGTTGAATGTCACGCGGCGCAAGCGCCTGCGCTGCGCGTCGGTATTGGGTGTTTGTTTTTTCATTCGATGTTGAACGTTCGATGTTGAACGTTCGATGTTCATCTTTTTTCAGTCCATCCTGGGCAAAAACAATTTAGCGCTTATGGGCCCGGTCCTGCGTTGCAGGATTATATAGGATTATATGCGTACAAAGTCCCTCTCCATCAACTCCCCTCTTACCGCCCCCACAAGATAAAGCGAGCCTGACACGCAGAGCAGGTCCGCCTTCCCGCAGTTTGAAAGGGCTTTATTCAGGGCCTTTTGCCAGTTTTGTTCCAGAGCAATATCTTTCGGGATGTCACTTCTTTTCCACCTTTCCAACGTGACCGGCATCCTGGGACCAGGAGGTTCTGTGATGACGATTTGCCCAAACAGAGATGCTATCTGCCTGAGCATGGCTACAAAGTCTTTGTCTCCGCCTTCATCAGAACAGGCCCACAGGAGAGTATGGAAGCACCTGTCCTTGTATCCTGATGTCGTATTTAACTGGTCAAGAAGATCTCTGAGTGACCGCAGACCACTTAAGTTGTGGGCACCATCTAGCAGCACCCTGCAGCTTCCCTGCAGCAGCTCCCCACGACCCGGCCAATCTACGCTTTTGCACCCATTTTTGACTGCGGTGTCAGTGAGATGGAATCCTTGCTTAATCAATCTCTCACAGGCCGCTATGGCAAGGCCTGCATTTATTGCCTGATGCCTGCCCTTCAGGGCCAGATCCAATCCGTTGATTTTAAAAAATTCACCTTGGTAGTCGATTCCCGAATTCCCGTGTATTGTTACATCAAAGTCCAGGCCAAGCTCCCAAACAGGGGCATTCAGCTCAAGACATCTGTCCAGTATCACAGAGAGAGCAGGCTGTTCCCTGACCCCGGTGACTACTGGTATAGTTTTCTTAATGATACCTGCCTTTTCCCTGGCTATTTCAGGAATAGTTCTGCCCAGAAAGGCCTGATGTTCCAAAGAGATATTTGTAATAACAGAGACCATAGGAATGACTATGTTAGTGGCGTCTAGCCTGCCTCCAAGGCCGGTTTCAAAGATTGCCAAGTCCGTTCTTTGCTCTGCAAACCAGACCATTGCTATTGCAGTGGTGAACTCGAAATAGCTGAGTTCATAGCCCCTTTTTATGAGGTCTCTGATCCTCCATATCTGCTCAGTCAACTCCTCCTCAGGAATCATGATATTCCCTATCCTGAATCTCTCTCTGAGAGATAATAGATGGGGTGATGTATAGAGACCTGTTCTGTATCCGGCAGCATGTAAAATACTTGCAATAATAGCACTTACAGAGCCTTTTCCATTTGATCCTGCCACATGGAGACACGGATAGTTTTTTTCAGGATTGCCAAGTGCATTCAATATGCTGGTTATTCGCTCAAGGCCCAGGCGAAAACCATGGAACTGGAACTTATCTAAATAGGTTAGAGCAGCTTTGAAATCGTGCTTGTATGAAGGCATGTCTTTTTACCGGGCAACTTAGTACCTTAGTAATTATTTTCGTAACTTCTCAATAAGTTGGGGTAGATTACATTTTGCGACTATCCGCTGGATTCCGGCTTTCGCCGGAATGACAGGCGCTTATACCCAATCGTCATTCCGGCGAAAGCCGGAATCCAGACATCTTACCCTGAGTTATTGAGAAGTTACTTATTTTCGCGTTTTTTCTGGCAGAAAATTCTGAAACACAATCAATTTTTTTATCTTCAAACCTGTTTGGTTCCGGCTTGTCAGGATTAGGATATTTAAGTATTTGGTTTGTAGCAAAAAAAGTGTAACATCAAATTTATTGGAACAAATCTGTAACAGCCTCGAAATAATGCTTAATGATCCGTCTATATATTAACATACTTGTAGTGTGTCTGTTCTCTGCATGCCAGCCTCCTTTTTTGGATTCATCTCTTGGTAAATCAGGCTGCAGACGATGTCACAGCGTGGAGTTGGATCCTGCCCATGATATTGGTTGCAATGCCTGTCATCACGGAACGCCTGAAGGTTATACCCGCGCTCAGGCACACAAGGGCTTAATTCCCATGCCATCCCATCCATCCCAAATGGCCCGCGCCTGTGGAAGATGTCATGCCCGTGAGGTGAGTCTAGCCGGCTCCTCCAGTCATTTTACCCTGTCAGGTGTGATTGGGGCAGTGTGGTCTGGTTTTTTCCCTGGTGAGCAGGTACCAACTTTGCTGAAATTGCCTATAGAAGAGCCTCTTTGTACAGAAAAGGGGCTAATTTCGGATGCACTCAGGAGGAGGTGCCTTCGCTGCCACGTTTATTACCAAGGTGATGATTACACTGGTACTACTCGCGGGACTGGCTGCGCCGCATGTCATCTGAGTATCAAGGCCGAAGGGCCTTGGGATCACAGGTTTCGCGGGAAAGTTCCGGATACCCGTTGCCTTTCCTGCCACTATGGAAATTTCGTTGGTTGGGACTACTACGGACGATTCGAGATAGACTATGAAGATAATTATCGTGTGCCTCTAGTTGAGGGTGAGCACATCCAAAGGCCCTATGGTATAGAGTGGCATGATATGACCCCTGATATACACAAGACCGCAGGCATGGGATGTACGGACTGCCATCATTCAGGGCCGTGTGAGGGCGAGGAGCGGGATGTGACTTGTACAGATTGCCACCTGGAAGATAAAACAGGATCTCATTCAGGACCGCCAATGGACCAAAAACGTATTGGTCACAGACCGGAAGATATAGACCTTGTTGCCTGTGCTGTTTGCCATGGGGTATGGGCTGTCCAGGACCGGGGAAGATCTCTGATAAGACAGGATTTGCCGGATTATGATGACTGGAGTTACCTGGCGGTCCAGGGCAGCAGTGAGGTCGAGGCCACTGTGAAGGCCTATGTTAATTTGCCGTATGGAGACTGGATTATACCCCGGATGCTTGACAAGATAAGTGGCGAGTACCGGCAGGGTCTATGGTTTGAAAGCTTCACTGAGAGACGTTGGGGCCTTGTAGAATTAGGGAAGGATGTCTATGGGCGCCTAACTGTTATACGTCCTATTTTGGACCTCTCTTTGACTTATGTCGACTCTAATAGTGTAGTGCGTTTTGATAATCTGCAGCCGAAAACTATAGATGAGAATTTGGGCTCTGCGAATGCTACATGTCCTGGCATTTCGCCTTTGTGGCTACCTTACTCCCCCCATACCATAGGGCCGGTCGATGCCTTCAGGACCATTTATGTGCGGTCCTGGTTAAATAAAGGCTTTTGAAATAAAATAATCCGACTTCATGAAGAACCAAACTATGATTACACTGCAAAAACCCTGAAACATGATTCCGCTCAAAAAGCCCGAGATGCAAGGCGCGAAATTTTCCAGGAATGAGACGTACTTATCGTACGTCGCATGGGCTGGAAAATTGAAGCAACGCCGCAGATTGGGTTTTTTCAGCGGAATCAAACTATTGAATTAGGAGCAGACCATAGCTAAAGTGAATTACTCACTTTTCCGGAAAGGATATATCTCATTATGGATATTGAAATAGAGCTTTTGCCCGGATCAGAACAAAAAGATCTCCCCTCTTCTTCTAACCTGAGATTCGGCAGACACCTTTCAGATCACATGTTTTTGATGGATTATAAGGCAGACACTGGTTGGCATAACGCAAGGATAGTACCCTATGGGGATTTTTGCCTTGATCCTGCCTCAGCGTGCCTGCACTACGGTCAGGCCATATTCGAAGGACTTAAGGCCTATCGTGGGCAGGATGATAAAATCAGGTTATTCAGGGCCCATGATAACATGAACCGGCTGAATTATTCTGCCTGGCGTATGTGCATGCCCCAAGTAGACAAGAATGAACTCCTTCAAGCCATCAAGACCCTCATTCGGATGGAGGAACGGTGGGTGCCCAAGGCCAAGGGTACATCTCTTTATGTGCGGCCGTTTATGATCGCTACGGAGGCCTTTCTGGGGGTACGTCCTGCCAGAGAATATTTACTGTCAGTGATATTGGGCCCGGTGGGGGCTTACTATGCTGAGGGTTTTAACCCCGTAAAGATCTTTGTAACAGACAAGTATGTCAGGGCAGTCTCAGGGGGCGTGGGAGAGGCCAAGACTGCCGGAAACTATGCTGCAAGCCTTATGGCCTCTGAAAAGGCGAAAGAACTTGGTTTTACCCAGGTACTGTGGCTTGATGCGGCAGAGCGACGTTATGTGGAAGAGGTCGGGACGATGAATATATTCTTCCTTCTGGAAGATATCCTGGTTACACCTGAGCTAAGCGGGAGCATATTACCCGGTATTACCAGGGACTCAGTGTTGCGCCTTGCCCGGGACTGGGGGCTCAAGGTCGAAGAGCGGCCGATTGCCATTAATGAGGTCCTTGAGAAGGCAAAGAGCAAGGCCCTTAAGGAATGTTTTGGAACTGGCACCGCTGCCGTTATTTCGCCTGTAGGGGCTCTATATTATAAAGGTGAAAACTTCTCCATAAACGGGGGCAAGACCGGAGATCTTGCCCAGAGGCTCTTTGATGAGATTACGGGGTTGCAGTATGGGGAAAGAGAGGATGCCTACGGCTGGATAGAGGTAATTTAGGCCCTTGCGGCCTTCATGGCAGTCTCTATGTAGCCCTGCACCAGCTCATCTATGAGTTCCTGCACCGAGACCATCTTGTTTACCCGCCATACGTTTGAGCCGCAGAAGACAAAGCCTGAGTTAAGATTCCCTCTTTGGGCATTTACAAGGGCCATGCCGATGCAATAGGGGGTGTCCGGGTAATTACAGGATTTGAGACACTTGTACATGCATCGACGAGGCGTTTTTTCCCCTGCTTTGGCCTTCTCAATAAATTTACTCTTAAGGGCCCTTCCAGGCATGCCTACCGGGCTGTTGATTATGGAGACATCTTCTTTTTTTGCCCTGATGTAGGCCTGCTTAAACTTGTCAGAGGCATCACATTCATGGGTGGCCACAAAACGCGTTCCCATCTGTACGCCGGCGGCCCCCATCTGGATGAACTTGTAAATGTCCTCGCCCGTATATATCCCGCCGGCTGCAATTACAGGTATAGCCTGTCCACTTTTCTGTTCAAAGGGTTTTACTGCCTCAATGACTTGGGATGTGAGGTTTTCAATAAGGTTTTTAGAGGAATCGATATCTTTTGCTTTGAAGCCGAGGTGGCCTCCTGCCATGGGGCCTTCAACAACAATGGCATCAGGGAGACGGGAGAAATGTAAATCCCATCTGCGACAGATGATACTGGCTGCCCGCCCTGAAGAGACAATCGGGACAAGCTTTGTGTTGCAGCCTTCCGGTATGAGCCCGGGGAGCCCGAGGGGGAGCCCGGCTCCGCTGATGATGAGGTCCGCTCCTGCCTTTGCAGCAATGCGGGCAGTCTCCTCGTAGTCACTAAGGGCAACCATTATGTTGACACCGATTATGCCATTGGGGGCCGCTTTTTTGGCCAGGCGGATTTGTTTTCCCAGGGCCCGGAAGGTGGCACCTCTGGGGTCTTTGTGAAAGTCCGCTTCGATCATACCAATAAGGACCGATGCTATGATGCCTATACCTCCAGCTCTGGCTACAGCAGAGGCCAGCCCTGCCATAGACACACCAACACCCATGCCTCCCTGAATGATGGGAACAGGTGCGGTTACATCGCCTATAGTTAGTGGAGGGGGAGCATAAATAGATCTTTCAGTCATGGTTGGCATTTTTAGTCCCCTTGACAAAGGGCGTCAAGTGAATGAGAGTTTGTTTGTCAATTTATGTTTTCTTGACAAGGTATAATACGCATGATATCGATATTTTTCGCCTGATTTGATTGGCCAGTTCTAAAAAAGGGCCGTTAACTCAGTTGGCAGAGTATCTGCCTTTTAAGCAGAGAGTCGCTGGTTCGAATCCAGCACGGCCTACCAGAGTCCCCGTCGTCTAGTCAGGTCAAGGACACCGGCCTTTCACGCCGGCAGCACCGGTTCAAATCCGGTCGGGGACGCCATAAATAAAAACAGGGACTTAGACTAAAATCCGAGTCCCTATTTTTTTGCATAAAAATAATTTTCCAACCGTATTTCCAACCTTCAATGCCAATTTAAGGGTGGAAACGCCATTTTTCCTCTTGGATATTTTTTCTCAAACGCTCAGAAAATCCTTGGAAAGTCGTAAGGTTGTATGCTAGGCAGAGTGCAAAAATTGCAGATGGTGAGAAACAGCGCGCATCGCATTTTTTTAGAGGTACTTTTGAGCCTGGTGAGCCAAAAATACGTCAGTGGCCAAGTTTTTTTGGGCCAGTTAATCTTTGCTAAAAAAGCAATTCGCCTCGGATATTTTTCAAAAAACTATCAACCCTTATAGCAGAAAAAAGCCCTCCACCTTTTACAATCCCCAAAATTTAAAAATAAATATTTGCCACCTTTTTCTTTGTTGAGCTTGGTGAGACTCTGAAAGGGATCGCAGGGGTCACGCCAATGGTGAGATGGTATTTGTTTGCTTGGTGCAAACGATTGTGAGGATACGGCTGATAACATAGGAGATTAACGCCCCATTTTTCCTCGTGAAGATAAGGTCATTGTAATTGTGCTAAGGGGGGTATTCACTTCGCTCCACCTAGTGCTATACTTCCTGTATGGAAGAGAAGACATCCATACACCCCGTTGGTGGAATTGACTACCCTCGTTACCTCGCATTTTGGAAGAATTTTTCACGTTTTTTCCGGACGATGCAGCCTGCCAACATTATTTGGAACGGCTGCGCTGGGAGGATTGTTATTCTATCGCCTTATAAGCCAAACAGTTCAAACTGAGCATACATTAACACACGAACTCTTTACTGAAAATTCTGGTGGAGCGAAGTGAATACCCCCCT
>JAJSZR010000118.1 GCA_030262715.1 Deltaproteobacteria bacterium | reverse complement strand
AGACCTGCTGTGGTATGGGGCACATAGATAAAGGCAAGACCATCGCTTATACCTGCCGAAGCTACAGTCTGCTGTATCTGTCCGGTAATGTCAATTAGTTCGGTTCTTGCCTTGCTCTTTATTGAAATGGATTCCATGGTTCAGACCTCCTGAATTAAAAACAATAAAATATCTTCAGTTCCTCAATCTTTTAATTCCTCAAACCCCAAATTATCCGTTTTCATTTTACTAATTGCGATTTTCGGGCTTTCTTAAATCGCTGTAGCTGTGCCTGATAATAGTCTGTTTTTGAAGGATTTTTCTTCAGGGCCTCTTCCTCTGTTGCTATGGCTTTTTCCACATATCCATTAATAAAAAAGCTCTCAGCAAGGGTGTCCAATATGTGGCCTGCGGGTTTCAGGTTGGCGGCCATTGAGGCGAATATCAGTGCCTCTTTCGGTTTTTGAAACTCAGGGTCATCTGCAGTGGCATAAATCCATGCGATGTTGTTCAAGATCTCAGGATTATCAGGTGCCAGATCCAGGGCATGTTTATATGCCTTTACAGCCTTGGCATATTCTTTTTTTTGGGCAAAGATCTGGCCCATAATGATATACAATTCCGGTCGTTGCTCTCCATTGCTTGTGAGCTGTTCAATGTATAGTTGGGTTAGGTTGCTTTTGGCCGAATCTTCCCATGACTGTGTAGGCAGGAGGCTGGGCATGATTATGAGCAGACTTGCAACGCCAATGAATAATCCTTTGTTAAGAAGAAGTTTTTTTTCATATTCGTCCTTTAATTCCGGATGCTTGGCGACTTCATCCAGAAAATCCACCCTTTTTGCAATACTAAAGTGATGCCAGTTGGGTTGGTTGCGAATATTTCCCGCTAAGAGGGCGACTTTTTCCAGGGCATTAATAAGGTTCCATGGGTGCCCTTGTGTTTCAAACACAGAGAGGTCTGCTTGACGTTCAAAATTCCGCATGAAATAACCCATGAGAAAGCGAAAATACAGGATAAGCAATATTCCTATTGGAAGTACCGCCAGGAGAGAAATAAAGGCTTTTGGCCAGTAATGGAACTGGGTCAGTATCTCAAGAAATAGACGGCGGGATATCAACCATGTCCCTATGGGATCAAAGAGACGATATAGAATGACGGTGAAAGTCCCCAAGAAAAACACATACCAAAGCAAGTGCCTATGGCGTACGTGAGCTACCTCATGAGAAAGGACTGCCTCAATTTCCTGGGGAAGAAGGTGTTTCACAAGGCAAGGGGTGAAGAGTATGTAGCGAAATCCGGGAACAAGTCCAAGGACAGCAGCTGTGCAGGATTTGCCTCCGTTCAGGGGCCATAGGAGGATTTCTTTGCAACTTACATTGGTCTGCTTAAGAAAATTTTCGATCAGGTTTCTTAGCGGCCCCCTAGGAAAGGGCACACATCCCCACATTATGCGCATTATTGACGGTATAAAAAGCAATATTAATATTAGAAACAAGGCAAAAGATATAAATTCCGCAAATGGCTTTTTGAGCAGTTCCTGGAATTCATTGGAGGGGACCGCCCCTAACAGGTCCTCAAATACAGCCAGGATCAGGTAGAGGACCAGAAAAGGGAGTATAAGTTGCAGCCTGAATTTCAGGCATTCACGTAAAGGAGATTCCGAAAGGCCTTTTCTGTGAAGCACCCACCAGTATGAAGTCCAGAGGAGAATGAGATATAAGACATACAGGCTGATTCCTATGATTTCAATTAATGTCGGAAAGAAAGAGATACCTGGTAAGAATACCAGATAGGTCTTTATATCCAGCACGTAAAAATCAATTATCAAGAGGACCAAAGAGGCCCATTGAAGCCTCTCAAGAACCGGGGAGGGTGCCTTGGTGGTATATGACCGATTCAGGAGCCAGACCACCAGGGCTGTCCAGCCCAAGGTCTTTATTAGCCAGAGAAGGGCCACTGTTCCAAGGGACAATGTTGGTTCCTGGCCAGACGGTGCCCCGACAACCAGAATCAGGGCTATCATTAAGGAAATGATCTGACTGTAAGGCATATCAATTACAGCATAGCATCTCCTGGGCTAGGAGAAAAGAATCGGTTCACCTGTTATTGTTTGTTCGGAGAAGGCCGATGACAGTTTTAGGAGGTTATTCAATGGATTGGACAAAAGACTGGGCTGAGATTATTGAAAAGCTGAAGACTGAAAACATTATCTCGTATCTGCCAAACTTTGATCTAATAAACTTAGCCAGAAATCCATACGTGATAGTACCAGCCATTCTTGTGCTGTGTTTACTCATCTTTTTCAAATTTGTCAGGACATTGGCAGTACTGGTAGGCACTGTCGCAATATGGTGGGCAGTGAGCTATTCTTTTCCAAGGAATCAGGAGGTAATTGTCAGTGATATTGCCATTTTGTCAGTGACCTGTTTTTTAGTTGCCGCTTGCTGGATATATATCTTTTTTATAAGAAGTGATTAATGGAATATGTTGTTTGTTTCAGAAAGCGAGTAAAGGTCCTCTGACAATTGATTTATAGCAGTTTGACTACAGGATATGCCGGTCCTGTCGGGGACCAGTTGATATCTATATATGAACGTCTCCTGGCGGCATTTGGGCCGCAGGATTGGTGGCCCGGCGATTCTCCCTTTGAGGTTTGCGCAGGTGCGATTTTAACCCAAAATACCAGTTGGGAAAACGTAAAGAGGGCTATTTCAAACCTGAAGAATAAAGGTCTTCTGAGCCCCATGGCCATTTATGAATTGCCAAGGGAGTCGCTTGCCCGAATTATCCGGCCAGCCGGCTATTACAATGTAAAGGCCAGCCGGCTCCAAAATTTCGTGGCTTTTCTGCTGGGTGAATTCGAGGGCAATCTGGATAATATGTTTTCAATGGGTCTTGAGACATTAAGGCCAATGCTTCTTGACATTAAAGGCATAGGCCCGGAAACTGCGGACAGTATCCTGCTTTATGCAGGAGAGCTTCCCAGTTTTGTAGTGGATGTCTATACGGTAAGGGCCCTCATGAGGCACGGTTTCATAGACGAGAATGCCGATTATGAAGGGGTTCGTTCCCTATTCATGGACCATCTCCCAGCCGATGTAGAACTCTATAACGAATATCATGCCCTGTGGGTTATCCTTGGTAAGAGCTTTTGCAAAAAAACAAAGCCAAGGTGTGAGGAGTGCCCATTAAATGGAATATAGGTTAAAAATAGCTTCAGGAAAGGAAAATCAGCGAAGAGGGCAAGAAAGGGGTTTTGCAAAAGGTCCGGATGAATTAATTTATTATGAGTCATGTTTTTCAGTTATGAAAGAATTTTATACTGGCTTGAGGCCCGCAAGCCTAAGGCGCCTGTCAGAGTACACGTCCTTTTGGCGACTCTCATGTGGACAATTGTGGGTCTTTTTCTGTTTATGCGGGGAGCCAGTAACATGATGAGCTTACCATGGGCTGTGAATCCCTGGTGGCTTATCTTTGCCGCCTTCATTGGAGTGCTGAAAGGACGGTTGATTTTTGACAAGACCGCAGTACGAGTGATTTCCCGGATAGAAAGCAGGGAAGGGGACAGGTGCCTTGGAGGATTTCTCTCTCTTAAAAGCTGGGGAATGATACTGCTTATGGTCTTTCTGGGGATGTCTTTGAGGGTCAGCCCCCTGCCCGGAGTCCTGGTATGGGGAGTCTATGTGGCAGTGGGCACAGGTCTTTTCTTTTCCAGTCGTTTATTCTGGAAAGAATGGATCAGGCGAGGAAAAATAACCTAATATTTCTTTGCTACAATCAATAACCCATTGACCGGATCTCCTGACTCCTTCCTGATATCTGCTTCGGCCTTTTCTAATATATAAAATCCATGACGGCTCAGGACATCTTGAATATATGCCAGCGAGTGGGTATAGCGACCGCTGGGAAAGAGCCGGTACCCCATGTTGTTGTCATCCAGTCTTTCTACTGAAAAGGCAATGATCCCGCCATAGCTGAGATAAGAAGATGCGGACCTGATGACGGGATCCAGATTTCCGAAATATACAAAGACGTCAGAACTGTATATCAGATCAAATTTTTGTGGGAATTCCCAGTCTTGAAGTATGTCAAAGGCCTCAAGCCGGTCGTAGATTTTCTTCTCTGCAGCCTTTTCGAGCATCTTTAACGATACGTCGACTCCTATTAGTTTTTTTGCAAATGGCCGATAGAATTGAGAGCCCAGACCGGTTCCACAGCCAAGGTCCAGAACAGTCATTTCTTCAGTCAGATATGGGCGCACAAGGTCAAAAAGCAGTCCAGGGGTCTTGTATTCTAGGCCTTCAACCAGGGTCTTTTCAAAAGTCCTGGCACACCCATCAAAGATTCTGCGCACGTATTCCGCAGGAGCGGCATCAGGTGTTTCCAATGTCCCCAGGCTCTGGAGCATGAACCTTGCCGCCTCATCGTCCGGTTTGGTCTTAAGGATCTTTTTGTAGTGGTCCTCAGCATCCTTGAATAGTCTGAGCTTTTGTAGAGAGATCCCGAGATTGAAGTGGGCAGATGCATAATCTGACCGAATCTCAATGGCCTTTTTGTATGACTTCGCAGCGTCCTGAGTCATATTGAGCTCGTCCTGTGCCACGCCGAGGTTGTTCCATGCCTCTGCCATGTCAGGAGCGAACTTTACTGCCCTGCGAAAACAGGATAGGGCTTCATCCGTGTCCCCAATCTCCCTGTATGCATTACCCAGATTGTTCCATGCTTGACCAAAATCAGGCTTTTTCTCTAGTATGGCCTTGTAAATGCTTATAGCACCCTTGTGATCGTTCTTTAGCTGCTTTAGCCATGCCAGGTTATAATATGCCGGGGAATAGGGAGGTCTAAGTTCAGTTGCTTTCTCAAAGGCCCTGCGGGCCTTATCCGTTTGGTCCTGGTCCACGAATACTGTTCCAAGCGCGTTCAGTACAGCTCCCCACAGGGGCTTTTTTTTCAATATTTCAAGGTAGCCTTTTTCTGCTTCAGCAAGTCTTCCTTCCCTGTGGGCTAAAGAGGCCCTTTTGAGAAGATGTTCCGTATTATCTTTCCTGCGCTTCGATGGGATAGAATACTTTTGTGCGGTCTTTTTCGATTTTTTGAGGTTCACCATAGGTAAAAATTTAGCGCGTTTACAATTAATATGCCAGACATTAAATGTGATAGCTTATACTCATCATTTTTTTCCTATTCCCAGACCTCGTTAAGTAGTTGAGTAGTTGAGTAGTTAAGTGGTTGTTATTATGTGAATTCATATCGTTTACCCGAAAATTGGACACTTGATATGATTGAAGAACTAACATGCTGATTTAACATACTTATTTTCCGACTCAACCACTTAACGACTCAACTATTTGACGATCTCTGATTCCATTTAAATTTAAAAAAAGAATTAAGGCATCCTCCTTGTTGTCCGGATAGTATTCCTTCCTGACGCCTGTTTGAATGAAACCAAATCCCGTGTATAGTGCGTAGGCTGCGGTATTTGATCTCCGTACCTCCAAATACGCCTGTTCTATGCCCATCTTGATACAATTCTGCAACACAAGCCCGAGAAGATGTTTACCTAGGCCTTTGCGCCTGTGCGCCGGATGGACCGCCAGTTTGAGAACTTCCATTTCGTCGGCCATATGATAGAAGGACATATAGGCAGTCAACTCACCCCCTTTTTTTAATCCAAAAATATAATACGCTTTTTGCTTAAGACACAGCCAGAATTGCTGTTCCGTCCATGCGTGGGGAAAACAGATTTTTTCAAGGGCAACCAGATCGTCAAGATCACAAAGGCCCAATCTGCTGAATTCATAAGAAATGACGCTCATAGGATATTGTGGCTTTCACAGCCAACTGGACCAACATGACCAAACAAGCTCAGGTGCGTAATCCAGATTGATGGGTCAAAAAACGTCGATAGTAGGCCAAGAGCAGACAAGTCATTGGCAGGGCGATAAGCAGCCCGAAAAATCCCAATAACTTTCCCCATATGGATAGGGACAGTAAAATTATGGCCGGGCTTAAGCCTGTCACCCGGCCCATGATCTTGGGGACCAATACAGTATCCTGGATTGTCTGAACCACCACAAAGACCGAACCGGTCACTCCAAGGGCTACCCAGAAACTGCTCCCTGTCTCCACCGCGTGAACAAGGGTCAGAAAAAAAGCAGGAATAAGACCGATGATTTGCAGATAAGGGACCATATTCAGAATTCCGATTAACAGGCCCAGCAAGACACCCATCGGCAGGTCGATGAGCCAAAAGCCCACAGCGAACAATATCCCAACAATAGAGGCTACCTCAGCCTGAGCCCGGAAATACCGGTTCATGGCCAATTGAAAATCGCTGATAAAGGCCATAGTAGCCTCCTGGTAAGCAGGCGGGAGCATATCCCTCCAGCCTTGCTTGACCTTCTCGTAATCCAGAAGCAAAAAGATTAGATAAAGTCCGATCACAGCCAATCCGACCAAACCCATGATAAAACTTGCAGTGCCTGTTAAGAGTCCCCATGCTCCTGGTAAAACTTTGCGAGCAATGGATTCGCCAATTTTCCAAAAATTATCAGTCCTGAAAAAATCCCGGACCTCTTGTGTCGTCATAAAATCCTTGACCGTCTCCCAGATATGAGGCGGCAGGCGACTAGCAGCCCGTTCAGCCAAGTCAGAATTGTTGACAAAGTCAGTTACAATCCGCCCCATGTTCGCTACGTCGGCCACGATCATGGGGACAAGCAACCAAGCCAAAAGCGTTACTGAAGCCAATACGGCAAACAGACTGATAAACACGGCCAAAATACGGTTAGGGACCTTTCTTTGGACCAAAAGAACAAGCGGATTAATCAGGTAAGCTAAAAGCAGGGCAACAGCAAAGGGGATCAGGACCGCACTCAGGTATCCCAAAAGCCAAATCAGTCCCCATAACAATCCGGCAGTTATGCCGATTCGCACAATGCGATCAAGTGTATAAGGTTTTTTATCGAGAATCATGGTCAGATAACCACCCTGCCGAACCGTCTTCAGTTCGTTGGGGATAAATTGGCTTTATAATTTATTGTAATATTGGGCATCCTTCATTCACCAGTTTACACTTTCTTCAAAAAAACGTGCATTATCGAATTGAATACGGATGCTGAAACTGGAAATTCGAAATTAGATAACGCATCTACATTTTTTTGTTTTCCCAATTTCAAATTTCAAATTTCACTGCCAAAATACAAGATCAACAAAGTGTAAACTACTTCTAGGATTTAATGAAGGATGCCTAATATTGTCTATTT
>JAJSZR010000117.1 GCA_030262715.1 Deltaproteobacteria bacterium | reverse complement strand
TTATTCTCTGAGCAAACCGCATATCCTGGATCTTCATTTTCTATTGTCATTTTTAGTCCAAAAATCCTTTAATTTTGATTTTCTTTCTGCCAATACCATGTGCTTCATACCAATGCAATTCAGCTTTACGGATACTGCCATTCTTAAGACGGATTAAAGCAATACCTTTAAGTTTCCTCCATCGACCGACACCATATTGCCTGCGAAGCCTCATGATATCTTGTATTTTTCCACCTACGGCAATTGTTTCAATTTCTTCGATTTCACTTATTATCTCAAAATGCATGAAAAAAATCCACTAACGTAGAATTCAGCGGGCACGTCAGCGCTCCGGTGAAATGACAGGTTCGCTTTTGGGTACTACAAATATTTGTCCACGAAATTCCGCGGATTCAAAACAGTAATGCCTTGATATCCTGTCAGTTTTAATAAGTGCTTATCTCCGCTGATACCGGATATGAGCACATTCGTATCAAGGACAATTCTTATTTCTTTTTTCCTCGAGCTTTTAAAATGGCATCGCTAATATCAGACTTTTTAATTCCGGCTTGTTTTCCTTTTTTTCTGGCCTTAGCAATAAGAGCGCCAAATTCATCAAGTGATGGTGGTGCTATGTTCTTGAGGATGACAACGTCCTTTTCACCGACAACGACGAATTGAGCCCCAGCCTTTAAGTTTAGTTGTTTCCTTATATTTTCAGGAATAACGACTTGCCCTTTTGATGACATTTTTGTTGTTGAAACATTTGCCATGACGAACCTCTATGCAGTTATGATATCTTACTGGTAAGATTTTATGACAACCCTTTTCAAAAAGCAAGCCTTAATATTGATATCGTGTCAAGAAGCGAACGATGGGGATTACCCAGAGGCCGCTTTTTGGCGGATTGGGTGCATCCACTGGTTAAGTGCCGGTCTGAAATGGTATAGTTATAGCGGACACTCCTTAAGCCACCGTCTTGACATGGCTCAGGCAAACATTGCAGAAATTTTCCGGTCTCCTTTGTTATGTCAAGTCATTTTTTCTTTAAAACTCCAACAAGCTCAAAATTTGGATCAGATGCAAAGTCTGATGGGGCTATAAAGCCGAGTCTATTCCATTTAACCTGAATACCAATTTCAGCATAACAACGCGCAACGTATTCTGGCCAATGAATTCGTTGTCCGGTTTAATCTTCCGCCTCTGTTTTGCCGTAAAAGGAATCTTTGCGGACATGATTCTTGCCGCAATCTTAGTTATCTCGTCTTTATCATAGGGGTGGCCAAAACACTCAACCGCATATTGGCCAACTGCTTAAGTTTACTGTGGTCGACAAGATCTCCAAATTGGCTGTGGCGAATGATTGCCAACCCTCCCTTATAAGGCTTTTTCCTTTTCTCGTCGTAGCCCGTCAGATACTTAGAAAGTCGAATGGTCCGCACACCAATTGGCTCTATACTTTCTAACAACATCACACGGTCTATCTCTTCTAATCGAAGAATAAATCCGACATGGCTCCAAATACTATCTGTAGCCTGTTGGATCATACTAGAGAAGAGGCCAGCACCAGAGCATATAAGTACATCACCATTTTGGGCTTGATCTCTAATTTGTTCGTAAGGAATTTCTGCGGTGGATGGGGATTCAGTCAACGATAACGGCATTTTTTTCTTCCTCATTTTTATGTTTATCATGCGTAATTATTGCATCTGCATTTGATGCTATGGCACAATCTACGAATTTATCATTATCCCTGTCATTCTGTATTAGATTCCAGTTGTAGTAAACATTAATTCGATGACCAGTAATTGGGAATAAAGGGATAGAAGGACCCTCTCCCTTTCACTAAAACGGCCTTTCAAGACGCTCCAGTATCTTTTCCGCAAAGGCCCAAACCTCATTCTTGTCCATCCTGGTCTTATAGGGTATGGGGGTCTCCCGGCCGTAAAGCATCTTGTAGAACCGCTTAAGTCCTTCTGTATCTCTGGCATCCAGCTTGTCCGGGTTTATCTCCCCGCCCAAGAGTCCGGCATGGATCGGGGGTTCCGGCAGGTTCTTGATCAACGGCAGTATATAGTTCCATCCGCCGTGGACCTTTCCCTGCACAAAGACCCCTGTTGTGTCCAGAGCGACTCCAAAAACCACGGTCTTTTTGCCTTTCAGCGCATCCTTAAAGTGGTTCACATATTCCTGTGCTGAGGGCAATACGTGGTAGTTGTAGATACCAGAACCAAGAATGACAAGATCTGCATCCGCAGGGTCAGACATGGACTCAGCCTTATCCACAAGGCAACAGCCGCCCAGTCTTTCCGCCAGCCATCTTCCGATTTCTAGGGTGGAACCATACTTGCTCGCACATATGATTAAGGTTTTCATGATTGTCCTCCGATATGGTTAACCGTTCACTGGCAGGGGGCATTTCTTTTCACTTCCGTTAAGCCGTTTCAAGAAACACCCCCTGTCCGTGAACGGTTACCGATATGATGACAAGACGTCCTGGCTTAAACCCGGATTATGCAGTTGCTGAGTTTGCCGAAGATGTGAGGCGGAGGGTGCATAGACGTACTTTGGTACTTCAAGCGCCCGACCTGCCTGCCGGCAGGCAGACAACAAAGCAGATTCGGTGAAATCGGCAACTGCATAATCCGGGTTAAAGTGCCATGGAACCAGGCCTGGCATCTTCCTGATGATAGTGCTGGAAACAGTCAATAAGTGCCTGGGCCAGGTTGACGTTCCAGAACTCCCCGGCCACTGTGAGCTCAATCCACCCGTCCCCCGGTCTCCGTATCAGGCCCGCCCGCTCCCATTGCTTAAGGAGCGTGGAAAAGATTGCCTCTAAGTCAAAACCGTGCTGTTCTCCAAGGGCAATAAGATCCACTTTGCCATTTTCCATCTGTCCAACCAGGTTTCTAAAAAGAGGGGAGTGGGCCGGCAGGAGAATAGCCGTGGCCACTGGTTTTTCCCCTGCGTTGACACGTCTATAGTAGGCCTTCAGATTTCCCTCCTGGAAGAAATAGTGGCCGTGAAGGCGACCTCCTGCACCACAGCCCAGGGGGATGCAGGTGGCCCCGTAGCGGATAAATGTGTTGTAACGGTTGCGCTCCCTGGAAGTGCGGCCCCAATGGGACATGGAGAGGCGTCTGAAACGAGCCGCGGTCATCATCTCCCTTCCCTTTAAAAACATCTCGGCCTGGGTAGGGATGTCAGCAGGGGGCGGAAGCTTACCTTGATCTACAGCCCGGCTCAAAAGGCTGCCCTTAAAGACGTTTAACTGATAGAGATCGGCGCCGTCCAGCTTTGTCTCTTCAATCAGGGTCCTCAGGTCATCTTCCCAGACAGCCATGGTCTGGCCTGGAAGCCCGTAGATGAGGTCAATAATTACGGCCCCATTGTCCACCAGGTCAGTCAAGGTGGTGAGCATTTTCAGGACCTCAGCCCTGTCCGCTATACGTCCGACGTCCTGCCGGACCTTGGTATTAAAGCTCTGGACACCGATGGAAAAACGGTTGGCACCTTCGGCTATGCAGGCCTGCATCTTGTCCTGCCCGAAGTAGGATACCCTGCCTTCTACTGTGATTTCGCAGTCATCGGCCAGGGGGAACAGGCGGCAAACTGCCTCTATCAGCCGTTTGAGGTCCCCTGCATCCAAAGCTGTAGGTGTACCGCCTCCCAGATAGACTGCATGTATGGGGTGGCTGGTCACGGCCGGAAGACTTGAGACCTGCTCTATCTCTTTGAGAAGTGCATCAGTGTAACGGGCGCTGTCGCCCTGGCGCAAGATACGCATGAAGAAGCCGCAAAAGAGACACCGGCTCTGGCAGAAAGGGACGTGGATGTAGACTGTCCTTCGAGGCGAACTGTCAGGCTTAACGCAAAGGGCCTGCCAGGCAGGCAAGGCCTCTTCAGCAGGAAGCGGTTGTCCCCCGGCCCCGGCATGAACTGCGATCTTGCGATCAAAGGCGTACTTCAGTGGGTCCACCCCTTCTCTGGCAAAGAATCTGTTTCGTCTTCCCATGAGATTTTTTTTGGCGTCTTTAAGAAACTCAGGGGTGACGATCTCCTGCCCCAGGGACCTGGCATAGGCCTCTACCCCCTTTTTGGCCATGGGCCTCACAAAAGGCGGTACTGCCTCAAAGGCCTTTTTTGCCTCTTCTGTCCATTTCATAGATACTGTTTCCTGTTATCAGTTCGTATATGTGGCATCCTTCATTCGCCGGTTTACATTTATTCCCAAAAAAGATGCATTATAAAATCGAATGTTGGATGCCGAAACTAGAAACTAGAAATTGGATAAAAACTGAATAACAATTCGATTAATCAGCTCTAATTTCAAATTTCAAATTTCAAATTTCACTGCCAAAGTACATGATGAACAAAGTGTAAACTACTTCTCATTTTTCTTATCCTTCAAGCCATAATAACATGCTTGAGTTAAAGCCATTATAATTGAATTCAAGCCACTGTTGAATTTTTTCTTCATTGTCTTAGTGTGTGAACCTATGAGCATAATCCCGGATTATGCAGTTGCCGAGTTTGCCGAAGATTTGAGGCGGAGGGTGCGTAGACGTACTTTGGTACTTCAAGCGCTCGACAACAAAGCAGATTCGGTGAAATCGGCGACCCCTTGCGGCTTCAAATGCCGAAAAAACATATCAAAAATCAGCTTTACCTTTTGGGTGAAAGATTTAAATACATTTGTAACGTATAATAGACCAATATTAAAGAGAAAATTTCTTTTTTCGGTATTTGGAGTGCATAATTCGGGATGAAAGCAAGATATATAGTCGGAATCGATCTTGGAACTACCAACTCTGCAATAGGCTATGTGGATCTCCATGATGCAAGACCGGGCTCCATTAATATACTCACCTTTGACGTACCACAGATTGTGGGCCAAGGTCGAGTGGCCGAGAGGCCAACCTTGCCCTCATTCCTTTACCTGTCAGGGAGGCATGATCTCCAGGCCGGGGCAACTGCCCTTCCATGGGATCCTGGGAGAACCTATGCGGTCGGCGCATTTGCCAGGGATCAAGGCGGGCTTGTACCCGGAAGGCTGGTCTCTTCAGCCAAGAGCTGGTTGTGCCATGGGGGGGTTGACAGGGAGGCCCCTATTCTTCCCTGGGGCGCAGGGGCTGAGATAGACAAGGTCTCACCTATTACCGCGTCATCGCGCTACCTTCAGCATATCAGAGAGGCCTGGGATTACAGCATGCCGGAGCCTCTGGAGGCGCAAATGGTGATCTTGACTGTGCCTGCTTCTTTTGACGAGGTTGCGAGGGAGCTTACCGTACGGGCGGCAAAGGAGGCAGATCTGCCATCCGTGACTTTATTAGAAGAGCCTTTGGCTGCCTTTTATGCATGGCTCTCCTTCCATGAAGGACAATGGGATACTTCTCTGCGTCCGGGAGATCGCCTCCTGGTATGTGATGTAGGCGGTGGCACGACTGACTTTACATTGATCTCCTGTGAGGGAGACTCGGATACCCCCAAGCTTGAAAGGGTGGCAGTAGGGGATCACCTGCTTCTGGGTGGAGACAATATGGATCTTGGTCTGGCAGTCTTGGCGGAAAAGGCCCTGGGCCGGGAATTGGATACTGCCCGATGGCATGCATTGTATCATCAGTGCAGGCAGGCAAAAGAGACCCTTTTAAAAGAAGGGGGGCCGGAAAAAACCACTGTCAGGCTTACAGGCCGCGGGCGATCCCTGATTGGCGGCACTATGATGACGGATCTCCTTCGGGATCAGGTGAAAGAGGTCATCATCGATGGTTTTTTCCCCGAGGTGGACTTTAAAGCAGGAGATTCTCTGAAAAAAGGCGAGACCGGTCCCAGGGAGATGGGACTCCCCTATGTAAGCGATCCGGCTGTGACCAAACATCTCGCCCGTTTTCTCTTAAGGCAAGGCGGAGGGCAAATGCCCAATGTGGTGCTCTTTAATGGGGGTTCACTCAAGCCGGATTTGATACGAAAGCGCCTCAAGGGGATATTGACATCCTGGTCCGGACATCCTGTCAGGGTTTTAGACAGCAGGTCCCTCGACCTGGCGATATCATGGGGGGCTGCATATTACGGACTGGTTACACAGGGCCTCGGGCTTCGAGTAGGCGGAGGAATGGCAAGGTCCTATTTCGTGGGCGTGGCCCTGGACGAGGAGGCCCGGACCCCTATGGGAGTCTGTCTGGTGGAGAGGGGGACAGAGGAGGGAAAAGAAGTAGAGGTCTTAAAGACCTTTCGGGTCCAGACAAACAGACCGGTGAAGTTTTCACTCTATAGCTCCACCACCCGTAAGGGGGATAAGGTAGGAGACCTGGTGCCGGTGGATTCCGAAGACCTTATCAAACTTCCGCCACTCCAGACAGTTTTACGTTACGGCAAAAAGGGACGGGATGTCCAGATTCCCGTCAGACTGGGTGCAAAAGTTACGGCCATAGGGACCCTGGAACTCTATTGTGAGTCCCAGGAGGGCCCCCACAGGTGGCGTTTGCAGTTTCAGCTCAGGGATTCAGAGCCAAGTGGCGTAGATTCAACCTCTCAGGTTGAAGGAGTGCGGGTGGCCCCATCTGATGAACAGATGGAGGAAGAGCCGAAAGGGCTGTCCGAAGAAGACCTTAAGGCCCTGGAAGAGGCCAGGAAAGAGATCCGCAGGTGCTTTTCACCAGATAAGGAGAAGGAAGCCCTTGCACCCTCACAACTCCCCAGGTGTCTCACAGAGTGCATGGGAATGGAAAAGGACTTGTGGTCACTTCCCATATTGCGTGCTATGGCTGATGCATTACTCGATATAAAAGCCGGATGTAGGAAATCCCTGCAACACGAGGCCAGATGGTATAACCTGACAGGTTTTTGTCTCCGTCCCGGGGCCGGTGAAGTAACAGACCCGTGGCGAATCAAGAAGGTGTGGCCCTTTTATTTTGATGGCCTGATTTTTTCAAAAGAGATGGAGCCAAGGCTTCAGTGGTGGATCTTCTGGCGGCGTGTTGCGGCAGGTCTGGGCCCTGGCCAGCAGACACAGATATTTTCCGCCATGTCAAATGCCTTATTGCCTGTCCGGTCCAAGAGACGCAAACGGGCCAAAGTGAAGCCTATTAAAATATCTCAGGAGGAGAGGCGTGAGATGTGGCTCTTTGCCGCCAACCTCGAACGGCTTGAGATATCCGGCAAGATAGAGCTCGGGAGGGAACTTATCTCAAATCTTGTTAAGAACCGGTCGTGGCGGGGTGCCTTGTGGGCACTTTCTCGCATAGGCTCAAGACAACTGCTTTACGGTCCGGCCAATAAGGTGGTGCCTCCCGGAGAGGTATCATCCTGGCTGGAGTCCCTGAAAAAACAAGAATTGAAGCAACCCCGGAAGCTCATTAATGCCGCGGT
>JAJSZR010000116.1 GCA_030262715.1 Deltaproteobacteria bacterium | reverse complement strand
AACCAGGAAATGTGAGCTAAGATATGATTATTGGTATTCCGCGCGAGATCAAGCAGGACGAATATAGGGTGGCGATGCTGCCGGTGGGGGCCGAGCTACTGAAAAGGGACGGGCACAAGATTGTCTTCGAGAAAGGTGCCGGGCTTGGCAGCGGGTTTGATGATGCCGCTTATGCGAGCGTAGGGGCTGAGTTGGTCGACAGTGCAAAAGAGCTGTATGCTCAGGCAGAGATGATCGTGAAGGTGAAAGAGCCTCAGCCGGAAGAAATCGAATGGTTGCGCCCTGGTCAAGTTGTGTTCTGTTATTTCCATTTTGCCGGCTCGCGCGAACTCACTGAGAGATGCCTCAGGAAAAGAATAGCGGCCGTGGCATATGAGACACTAGCCGATGAATACGAACGGCTTCCCCTTCTAACTCCTATGAGCGAAGTAGCGGGCAAGATGTCGATACAGGAAGGCGCCAAGTGTCTCGAGAAGCCAATGATGGGCAGGGGTATACTCCTGGGTGGTGTATCGGGAGTCGGGCCGGCCAATGTCTTGATCATCGGTGGTGGCGTTGTCGGTTCCAACGCCGCGCGAGTTGCCGCCGGGCTTGGCGCCAGTGTCACAATCATGGATATTAATCTTGATCGGCTCCGATACCTGGATGAGACAATGCCCCCCAATATCACTACCGTCTATTGCGACCCCCATGCTGTCCGGCGCTACGCCAGCAAAGCCGATCTCATTGTTGGCGCTGTGCTCATTCCGGGCGGCAAGACGCCAGTGTTGATTGACCGTCAGGTTCTGAAACGAATGAAGAAAGGATCCGTTCTGGTGGACGTGTCTATTGATCAGGGTGGATGCTGCGAGACAAGCCGTCCGACCACACATGCTGACCCAGTCTTCGTGGTGGACGGGGTAGTCCATTACTGCGTCACGAATATGCCGGGCGCCGTCGGAAGAACCAGTAGCCAAGCTCTCTGCAATGCCACACTTCCTTACTGCCGAGAACTTGCAGGTGCAGGGTTGGATCTGTTTGTCGACAAGAGCGAAGGCCGGGCTGCTGCACTCAACATGCGCGACGGGAAGCTTATGTGTTCCGCGGTAACTGAGGCGTTTGCTGATTTGCCGCGTTTGTAGAAAAAGTATACACCGAACCCGTGCATTGATCACGACAAGGAAAAGGCGTGCCCCGGCGCACCTTTTCCTTTCGGGTTATGCTTGCAATTAAAAAAGAGATTAGTATGGCCGATGATAAACAGAACGTTGTTGTCCTTGGGGCAAGCCCGAAGCCCAATCGGTACTCCAACCAAGCGGTACGCCTCCTGGTCCAACACGGACACCACGTCATTCCAGTCCACCCTGCGGTTGAAACCATTGAAGGCCTGCCGGTTTCCCCCAGGCTGACCGACATCACGGACAACATTGATACACTCACCGTTTACGTTTCAGAAAAAGTGTCATCTTCACTTGACAACGACATACTCCAGCTTAATCCCGACAGAGTCTTGTTTAATCCGGGCACAGAGAACGAGTCCTTGAGAAGAAAACTAGAACAGCATGGAATTGGCACCGAGGAGGCATGTACACTAGTGTTGCTGAAAACAGGGCAGTTCTAAAAAGCCCGATCGGGTAAGGAAAGATTTTCCCCCTCCCCTCCCCTACCCCATTTTGCAGCGGAATCAGGCTTTGAATTTCTATAGATTCTTATTAAGACAACTCCGAACCAAGCGTTGTGTCTGGCTTATCATGTATAGTGGAATAGATAGTATTTGATCAAAATATGATAACTCGTGCATTGAGTATCGGACACCAAGCAGTGTTTTGGGATATTCCTTAAGGAAAAGCCTCATGCTCTTCAGTGAACCCCTTGCACCGGCCTTTACTTCTACCGGTACCGGCATGCCATCGATTTCGATAAGAAAATCAACTTCAGCATTGCTCCCCCGGGCTTCCCTTGCCCAAAAATGTAATTTTTGGTCAGAGTAAGGATCCGCGCAGGCAAGCAGTTCTTGAGCGACATACTGTTCTGCAACACTGCCGGCATTGATTTGCATGATAGAGTTGTCAAGAATAATAGAGTCCTGCACGCCAAGAGCATTTTGCATAAGACCGACATCTAGAAACGCTATCTTGAATTTACGTTCATTAGTAGTTGCCAAAAGAGGGACCCCAGCGCCGGATGCGTGGCATATTTTAGACAGGCATCGCGCATCGCATAGCAACCCGAGTGCCTCCTTCAGGAATTTAGCTTCGATGTTTGGATTTACATGTGAATATTTGTAACGCCGACCAACCATTCGCGGGGCACTGGAATACACTTCTTTCAAATATTTATGTTTTGCAGTCGATGCATACTTGGCGAAATCATCGGTATAAGTATAAATAAGCCCGGATTGCAGTCTCTGTAATTCTTCCATCAAAACCCTATTTTCAAAAGCATTGACAACTCTGGGCATTCCGCCGGCTAGCAGGTATTGCCGAAATAGCTGTTCAAGTCTGGTCGCAAAAACCTGATCCATTCCAGTTTGCAGATTAACCGTATGGATATGGTTTAGTAATCTCTCTTCAGCGACGGCTATCAGGAATTCTCCAAATGACATGGGATACATATACACGGTTTGCACACGGCCGACCGGCATACGAAATTCCTCAACGCGCAATGCAAATTCAATCAACGATTCAGCGCCGATAACATGAAGTTCCGGCAATTTCTCAAGAAAATATCGCAAAGAAGTGATCGCCTTCGGGCATTCCTGAATTTCATCCAGAAATAATAAAGTACTTCCAGGGCGGATTGTCATGCGTGTCAGAATGGATAATCGGTCAATGATCCCTCTGGGATCAAAGTCTAAAAAACAGCGGCTCAATTCCGGATGCTCTTCAAAATTTACAGAAACTGTGTTTTCAAATGCTCTCCTGCCAAAATCAGTTACTGAATAAGTCTTCCCAACTTGCCGCGCGCCTCTTATTAGAAGCGGCTGTCTGACGCGACTGCCTTTCCATTGTTTCAGAACTTGGTCTATTGTTCGTTTCATGACTTTGAAGATATCTCATGTATCAGAAAAGTCAAGAATATTCGGAGCACAATTATCATAAAAGACTAGGTTGTTTTATGACCATATGTCATAATAGTGGCGTATAGAAGTAAGTGATTTAAGGGATGATTACACTGCAAAAACCCTGAAACAGGATTCCGAGCTGTCGGCCTACTTCTGCCAAAGAGATTCCATAATCCTGTACCAATTGATACGCTATCTGCAGCCTGACCTTTGAGATACAACCGCGGCGACTACCCATTCGAAGTTCGTTTGGATTGATGCCTTTCTTCTCACAAGAAGCAAAGCAAGCCATTGAAGCTGCGCGTCGTTTTGTTCGGGCGGTTCAATCAATACTTCAAGAATCGAAAATAGATAAAGTTTGGCCCAATCGGGATAGAAATACGGCGCGCGCGACCTCCACGGCGTTGGCCTTTCACTATTTCTTAGGGAAATACTTCACACCGCCAACATTCTTAAAATCTGAATCTTGAGTCCAGACGGTGGCATTGAATTTCCTTGCTGTTGCGAGAATAATACTGTCAGCCATTGGAAGATTATGCTCCAAACTTAATTTTGAGGCAGCAATCGCCAGTGGAGCTGTTAGATCCACAACCGCTCCTTTTTGCATAGCAACGACTGCTTGTAGCGCTTCATTCTCCCTGGACTCTCGAAGAACTACCTTGAAGACCTCATATATCGTTACCGTTGGAACAACAAGCGAAGCCGTGTCATTCAAAGGGATTAGGAAGCGCTTGGCATTCGGCTCATCCGCAAAATATGCAAGCCAACCGGAAGAATCGACAATATTCATACTCTATCTTCCTCTCGTTCAAACTCCGTATTTATGCCTTTTAGGAATCCGCGGAGCTCTCTAATATCTCGTTCCGGAATAAGCTCGATCCGTCCATCATATTCTACAACCTGCATTTTTTGGCCGGGACGAAGATGCAACGCCTCCCTGACTACTTTTGGTATAACGACTTGATATTTTGGTGATACGGTCACTGTTTGCATGCCATAACCTCCATCGATATTATTTCGTATTACAATAATACGATCGATATAATTTATCAATTTTATTGATGGCCGGCACGCTTAACCTGCGAGAAATTGGGACATCCTTTATCCCCTGATCACGAAGCACTTGGACGTATCCGTCCGGCATGCCGCCAGCCTGAGTGGTGTTTTGCGTGCAGGCAACCGCTCTCCACATCAACAATCCTGAGAGGCAAAACAGAAAAGCCTTATCAAGGAATGAAATTAGCCGTTAAGGTTGGAAATAGGGTTGGAAATACTCTTTTGAAAAAGAAAAAAGGACTTAGAAAAGTATCCTAAGTCCTTGTTTTTATAATGGTAGCGGGGACAGGATTTGAACCTGTGACCTTCGGGTTATGAGCCCGACGAGCTACCAGACTGCTCCACCCCGCATCTGAAGAAATTTTGTTTCAAGAAACCGAAAAGCAACATAATTGATAACCACTTGAATTTATTTTGTCAACACATATGGAGCTATAGCGCGTATTGTCAATCAGGGACTTTCTTTGCCTCCCGCCTACATGATAAGCATTGCGTCTCCGTAACTGAAAAATCTATAACCAGCGTTCATGGCCTCTTTATAGGCAGGGAGTATCCTGCCCTTACCTGCAAAGGCAGAAACTAATATCAATAAAGAAGATTTAGGCAGGTGGAAGTTGGTAATCAGGCAATCAACGATTTGGAAGCGACGACCAGGCAGAATATACAGGTCACATAATCCCTGAAAGGCCTTTATTTCACCTGTACCATTTACTGTTGCCTCTAAGGCCCTGACTGTAGTTGTTCCCACTGCTATAATCCGGCCGCCTGTCTTGCGGGTAGAAATTATCTTTTCCACAGTACTCTCAGGTACTGAGATCCATTCATGGTGAATCCTGTGCTTACGTATATCAAATGTCCTTACCGGAGCAAAGGTGCCATAACCGACGTGGAGTGTTATCCATGCTATATTGATATTTCTTTCCTTTGCAAGAAGTAATTGCTCTTTAGTGAAATGGAGTCCTGCTGTAGGAGCGGCCACTGAACCTATCTTTCTGGCATAAATAGTCTGATATTGTTCTATGTCAGAAGAAACCGGAGAACGTCTTATGTATGGCGGAAGAGGAATATCTCCACAGGACTTTAGGGTTAATAACAATTCCCCTTGATACACGAGCTTTACATCAACCTGACCTGCGGAACTGACTTCAAGGACCTCTATCTCCAAGGGACCTTGGCAACGGATCTTTTGGCCCTGTCTTACCGGCCTTGAGCTGCGATAGAGGGCCCTAGCAAAGGCCGCACCATTCCCGTTTTCTCTCGGAAAGTGAAGTAGAAAAAACTCTACTTTTCCCCCTGTTGATTTTATGCAATTAAGTCGAGCTGGAAATACTTTACTGTCGTTGAGAACAAGACAGTCCCCTGGGTCTATGTAATCTAATAGGTCACGAAATGTCCGATGGCTGACTTTTCCGGCATTCCGGTCGAGTATCATCAAGCGGGAAGACGACCGATCACCTGAAGGATACTGGGCGATCAGGTGAGTAGGCAAGTGATAATCATATTCAACCAATCTAAAATCTGCTACCATGAAAGAATATCAGTCCTTTGGGCAATGTAGCATATCACCAGTCCGATCAAAGTAGAAACAAGACCAACTAATCTCAAATGATCCGGATTCATTTCCTCAATTTGCCTTATAAGGGCCTGCATCTTTTCAGGAAAGGCGAAATAAGGAAGTCCCTCAACAACCATTAATAAGCCTATCACAGTCACAAAAAGCTTCATATTTATAGCAACTCCGACTTAATTTAGGTAATATGATAGAAAATCGAGATATAATTAGTAGAAGTTGGTGGCGGTGCAGGGACTTGAACCCCGGACTCTGCGGATATGAGCCGCATGCTCTAACCTGCTGAGCTACACCGCCACGTAGCGCGATACCTATTAACCATTTTGGAAAATGTGTCAAGGAGAAACTTATCCCCAAACGTTTGATACTTATTTCTTGTCAGTTATAATTTTAGATTGAAAGGAGGATTTCCATGCAGGAACTCATTACAAAAATCGTTCCTACAGGGGTCTCGGTTGTGACAGTCAGGTCTGGAGACAAGATAAATGGAATGACAGCAGCATGGGTCACACAGGTCTCTTTTAAGCCAGCGATGATTGCGGTATCTATTGCTCCTCAGCGTTATACTCACGGCCTGATTAAGGAGTCCGGTTACTTTTGCATTAATGCGCTGCCAATGGAATCAATAGATGTCGTAAAACACTTCGGTTTTAAGAGTGGTCGTAAAACCGACAAATTCAAAGGGATGCGCTATACAAATGCCCTCAAGGGCTCTCCGGTTTTGGAATCGGCTTATGCCTATGCTGAATGTGAGGTAGTTCATGCCTATGAGGCCGGGGACCATACGCTTTTCATCGGTTCAGTCATTGATAGTGCTGAGTTAAATGAGGATGCCAATCCCATCATCTTTAGGTGGAACGATTTCTTCGGCAAAAAATAGTAAGATTAAGATTAAAAAAGAGACTAAATAGATGTCTACAAATACGCAGACCCCCATTGTGCCAAAGCATGAAAAAATAAAAAATATAATATTAGACGAAATTTTATCTGGCCTTCCGCCTCAGGTCAGGAATATATTACAGAAATTCCTGAGAGAAATATTGGCCGGAATAATAATAGTCGTTCTGGCTATATCATTGTGGTTCGGGTACTCAGCTTACACAACTAAGCAAGAAAACCAGGCTGCTGCTGCTTTGGGATCTGCAATGCAGCAACCGGATCCTGCAAAAATGATCTCCGCCTTGGAAAAAGTGGTTCATAAGCATAGCAACACAAAGACCGGTAAGCACGCGCTATTGCTCCTTGGAGCAGTTCAGAGGGATTCCGGGAAGGTAGAGTCAGCAAAAAAGAGTTTTAACAGAGCTAAACAGGAATTTTCTGAAGACAGCTTCTTGTATTACTCTGCTCTTATGGGCCTTGCCTATTTGCAAGAAGATGAAGCAAAATTGGATGAAGCCCGACGGGCATATAAAACGTCAAGTAAGACTCAACTGGGTTTTGAAGCCATTGCTGCACTCGATTTTGCAAGAGTGTCCTCTGCTTCGAAGCACAATGACGAAGCCCTTGAGGCCTATAACAAGTATCTCTTCCTGAAGCCACAATCATCACAGCTTGATTTTGTACACCATCAGATTATGAAACTCTCTTCCGAGAACAAAAGGCCAGAAGAGAACCCTGCCCTTGAAAAGAAAAAAAACCCACCCTTACCCGATTAGCGGCTGGTCCGTCCCGAGAGACAAATGAATCAACTGAAAGAATTTTGGATACTGGTTAAGGATGTGTGGCAGCAGGGATTTTTAGGGATTAACATCGGTCAGTTGGTCGTGGCCATAGTCATCCTGATGGTGTTTTTCCTGTTCAGACGGTTGTTCTCTAAAATCGTCATTGGCAGTATTTACCGGCTCACACGGCGAACAAA
>JAJSZR010000115.1 GCA_030262715.1 Deltaproteobacteria bacterium | reverse complement strand
TCCGTGGAGAGGTTTTCTCTTTTCTTTTTCCTCACGCCGATCCTTTGGCTGGCTGCTTATGCCCTTTGGGCCTCGATAAAGCTCAGCGGGAAACAGGTGGCCTTTCGTGTTATAGCCCTTGTATTCTCGGTTGTTCTTGCAACGCTGGCGATCCATATCCTGGGGCAGCTTATTCGCAAACCGCGTTATATCGAAAAGGAAGTAAAGTTCCGAAAGGATTGGCCAGGGGGAGACCAGGTTCATGATGTCGTACGTCACCGTCCCCCTAATAGTTTTTATAGAGTCCGTTATACCGACGCCCCGCATGCTGCCCGCTCCTATCCCGACGCCCCGGCAGGATACCCTGCGGTTAACCTTACCCTAACATCTGATGCCCGTGGATACCGGAACCTCACCAGCCTTGAACAGTACGATATTGTTACAGTGGGTGATTCTTTCACGGAAGGGTCACGGGTGTCCGATGATGAACCATGGCCGATTCTTTTAGGGAAAAAACTGAACCGCAACGTCTACAACTTGGGTATTTCTGGCGGCCGGCCGGACTATTATCTTAACGTATTTCGGGTTTTTGGCCTGGATCTCAGACCAAAGGTTGCTATCTTCATGATTTACGAAGGGAATGACTTTAAGGGCATCAGGCTTGAAAAGGGTTCGACCAACCCGGGCCAACCTTTGGGTAAACGTATTGAGAAGGCCATCAAATACTCTCCTGTTGTAATGGGTTTCAAAACCGCATTTATCAAGTACCTGGGCCCCATCAATGCCGACGGCCCGGTTCCCGGTGCTGAAATACTCTCCTGGATGCCCGTTGCGGTACCCCCTGGTCCTGGTGCCAAGTACTATGCTTTCAGGACCAAGCGTCTGACGCGTCTATATTGGACCGAATGCGAGTTTCGCCAATCCTTTGGCTGGACCAGCACGGTCAAGTTTTTCAAAATGATCAAGGATATCTGCGATAGGGAAGGGATCCGCCTGGTTTTCGCATATGCCCCCAGCAAACCCCATGTAGTAATGCCCTTGGCAAAAGAAAACATTTCACCGGAACATCTGCATGCCTTTGCTTCACTCAAAAAACGCGGGCTGCCTGCGCCGAAAGAATTCAAGAAAAAACTGTACGACCGATTGGGGTCCCAGGAGAATGTCCTGCGCGAGTTTTGCCAAAACCAGGGCATCGAATTTGTCAGCGCCACCACCGCGTTGCAGAAAATGGCGGCGGGAGGTCATCAGGTCTACTATACCTATGACCAGCATTGGACCAGACTTGGACACGTCACAGTTGCAGAAGAATTGTTCAGGTACTTCACTGCTTCAGAAACAGGCGAAACCGGCCTGTAACCGCTATTCTGAGTCTTTCTCATGTCTATATTTCCCTGCCATCATTAAAGCAGACATTCTCTCTATGGCCCTGGTCATCTCCGGCAGAGAGATTGCTCGATTAAATCTTCCTAAATGAGGACCAGTGTAAATGGTTATATTCTGCTGGTCCTTATTGAATCCGGCTATCTCCTCTTTAGAAAAGCCACTCTCTTCTAAAAATGCTTTAAACTTCTTATCACTCATCTCCCGCTGATCTTCTCTTCTGAATGTCTCTTCCATATGCCTGTCTATACCCATTTGTTCAATTATGTTTTCAGCTAAACTATCTAAATCAAAAGGAATGTCTTTCTCATATGCTTCTTCTACAAATCCCCGGTAATACTCCTTAAAGATGCCGGCAATCAATTCTTTAAGTAGCTCCTTATTGAATAAATCTCTTACATCAATAGGATTTCCGTCTCTATCAAATCCGGCCCTTGCCCGGTCTTTATTTCTAAAGTAACTGCTGGATATAAGAAGAAGGCTTAAAAGCTGGGTGCCTACAGGATAATATAAATTTGTATAGTCTTGGTACATTAAAGGTAATGAATCTATCTGCCAGCTTATAAAATGTTCAAAATCCCTTACGCCGGTTATACCGATATTAGGATAGTCACAGGAAACAAGCCATTGGTCTAATCTTCCTTCTTCCCACCACTGATATCCACCCCTGTCGACTCTTCTGCCTCTTTGGGGGCGGTTATGAAATAAAGAAATAACGTCAGTATGGATAATTCCTAAATTAACAAGATAACCTAATAGATAGGAATTACTTAATATTACTTCTCTAAATTGCTCCTCAGGAATAATCTTATCTTTTAAGATCTCATTAGGATAAGAGAAGTAGTCTTTTGAAGCAATAAAGCAAATGGTATAATTATTAGGGTGAAGCTTTAGCTCATTATGGACCCTTAGAGGAATACTATTTAGACTGATTACATAATTATTTCCAAATTCTAATATTTCTGGTATATTAAATCTTACTGTATCAAAATATCCTTTCCTCTGGAGTTCTCCTAAATAATTTACCCAGAGTGCTTCTGTTAAAAGCATAGAAGGATTCTGTTTTTCTTTTAAGAGCTTAATTACCAAAATCTTATCGCTCTCTAAATCATAAACCAAACTGCGAGAGATAAATCTGGGGTTATTAGCACCCTTTATCCTGGCTAAAACTTCATCTATAGAAACATCGGGGTAATAATTTTGCTGGCTTGATGGTAATTGAGGCCCTTTTGTTGAAAGAGGTAATCTAGCAAGTCGCTGAGCAGCCCTTTTTTTTAAACCATAGGTGGCCTTGGGATTAGTAATAAGGTTTTCTAAAGTAGGAGTTAATCTTTCAATGGCCTGAATTGCAAATTGGCTGTTGTGAGAGCTTGCCTTTTCTAATGCCAGAATAGCCATTTCTTTTAAACCACAGGAGGTCTTGGGATTAGTAATAAGGTTTTCTAAAGTAGGAGTTAATCTTTCAATGGCCTGAATTGCAAATTGGCTGTTGTGAGAGCTTGCCTTTTCTAATGCCCGAATAGCCATTTCTTCTAAACCATCGGAGATCTTGGGATTGATGATGAGGTTTTCTAAAGCCTGGATTGCAAATTGGCTGTTGTGAGAGCTTGCCTCTCCTAATGCCCGAATAGCCCTCCATTTTAAACCATCGGAGATCTTGGGATTGATGATGAGGTTTTCTAAAGCCTGGATTGCAAATTGGCTGTTGTGAGAGCTTGCCTCTCCTAATGCCCGAATAGCCCTCCATTTTAAACTATCAGGAGTCTTGGAATTGATGATGAGGTTTTCTAAAGCCTGAATTGCAAATTGGCTGTTGTGAGAGCTTGCCTCTCCTAATGCCCGAATAGCCCTCCATTTTAAACTATCGGGAGTCTTGGAATTGATGATGAGGTTTTCTAAGGTAGGAACTAATCTTTCAATGGCCTGGATTGCAAGTTGATTGTTGGACCAATCTGTCTCTTTTAATGCCCGAATAGCTTTCGCCAGTGTATTAAAAAACCGGCCTAAAGCTTTTTTAGTAGTGCCAAAAATCTCCTTATAAACAGATGAATCCACCGGGCTGCTGGATTCTGAGTCAGCGTTTAGCGAATTCCGCCGGAGGCAGGTGTCCTCATAAGAAAACCTCTTACTTAGTCTAACCGCTCGGCTGCTATCACTTTGTCGATTCATCCTTTTTATTTCTCTAATGCCAGTATATCATACAAGTTATTATAATCTCGCGTCCCGGATCAAATTCTTTAAAATAAAAAAATGCCTTGACATATGAACAAATGTTCATATCATGTATTCATGAATCTAACTCCTCGCCAGAAATCGGTCCTTGAATTTATCCGGACATGTCAGCAGCAGACAGGTATCGTACCATCTGTCCGGGAGATATGTGCCCATTTGGGCTTAAAGGGTCCGGCAGGTATCCATCGGATTCTGCGGCTGCTCGAAAAAAAAGGATATCTTGTTTCCAGTCCAGGCAAAAAACGATCCTGGCGGTTGCCGGGAGGACCGCCCAGAAGGTCGATACCTGTGCTCGGAGGGATTGCAGCCGGAGTCCCCATACATGCACAGGAAAATCGGGAAGAAGAACTCCCGGTGGACTCGAGTCTCTTCGGAGCTGATGAGTGCTTTGCGCTTCGCATCCAGGGAGACTCCATGATCGAGGCATATATAGCGGATGGAGATTTTGCCATCATCCGACCACAAGATAACGCGGACAACGGCCAGATCGTGGCGGTCATGGTGGATAATATCCTTCCTGAGGCCACACTCAAGATACTTCGCAAGAAAAGCACCGCAGTCGAGCTGCACGCAGCCAACAGCCGTTATCCCCCGCTGGTCTTTCGAGGCAGACAGCAAGGCAAGGTAAAGATTCTCGGAAGATTAGTAGGAGTTATACGAAGAAGGTCGTAGCTGATGGTTCGTAATCATGACGTCAAAACTACCTCATCACCGGAGGTGTTGGAGGATATGGATAATTTTTGCCATCTCGAGGTCCATAGTGCGTATTCTTTCCTTTGGGGGACATTTACGCCAAAGGCCTTGGTGGATGCAGTTAAAGCCAGGGGGCAGAAGGCCGTGGCCCTTACGGACATCTGGGGGCTTTACGGGGCTATACGCTTCTATCGGGCTGCGAGAGATGCCGGTATACAGCCTGTCATCGGGGCTAGAATGCGCCTGTGGGACGGCTCATGGATAACCTTGATCGCAAAGACCTTCAGGGGATACGGAAATTTGTGCAAGATAATAACGGCCGGGACGGGCAACACAAGAACAGACAGGTCAATGGTCCTGCACAGCCACATAAGAAAATGGTCCGGGGACTTGATCTGTCTTGCCGGAGGATATGGCTCGAGGCCCCGTGTTTTGGCCGAAAAGGGCAATATTGAGGGATCAGGGATATCACTTCTGCCCCTCAAATGGATATTCGCCGGAGACCTCTTTGTCGTCCTTCAGCATCACGGTCTTCCCAGAGACATGGAGACCAACCAGATACTCGTTCAGGTTGCTAAAAGGCTTGGGATCCCGGTTATAGCTACAAACCAGGTGGCATTTATCAGTCCTGATGACTATATCCTGCATCAGACACTGATTGGTATCCAGAAACAGCATCATCACAGGGAAATAAATCCCCTTCCCAATAACAGCTTCTGGTTGACTCCCGGACAGGATATGGCCTCACGCATTCCCTGGCCAGAGGCCCTGGAGAATACAAAAAAGGTGACAGAAATGTGCAGGAGGTTCGCCTTTCCAGTGGGAAAGCTCCATCCTCCACGGTTCCAGCCTGGAGAAAAGGCGAATTCCCTTCTGGCAAGGACTGCCCTTCAAGAACTTGCGCGCAGCCGGTCTCCGGTGAAGGCGGAGTATATCAGACAACTTGATCAGGAACTCGGAGTCATCAAGGGCAAGGGTCTTTCAGACTTCTTTCTCCTGGTAAGGGAGGTAGTAGAGTTTGCAAAGAGTCACGGCATCAGACATAGCATCCGGGGTTCTGCAGCAGGCTCCTTGGTGGCGCATCTGCTTTATAAAGGCCCTGACCCCATAGAACACGGTCTCCTGTTTGAGCGGTTTATAAATCAGGGCCGGGGAGATATGCCGGATATCGATATAGACTTTGACTCTGAGAGGAGAGACGAGGTCACAGGCCGGCTTATGGACCGTTTTCCAATGCAGACGGCCATGGTGGCAACAGTACAGACCTTCAGGGTGAGAAGTGCAGTGCGTCTGGCGGCACGTGCCCTGGGGTATTCACTCCATGAGATAGACCGTCTCACAAAGTGCCTTCCCTGGTCGCTCCGTGGGATAGGGCTTGAAATGGCCATGACCCGGCTCCCGGAGCTGAAGGACTCTCCCCTTCGCCATGAACAAATACTCCTATCACTTGCCGCGCGCATCGAGGGACTCCCGTTTCAGACCTCTGTCCATCTCGGAGGCGTAATACTTGCCCCTCATGATATCACCGACTGGACTCCGGTTAGTGTGTCATCCAAAGGGTTTTCCGTAGGACAGCTCGACAAGGATGATGTGGATTGCTTAGGTCTCCTGAAGCTGGACATCCTGGGTTTAAGGATGCACACGGCTCTTCGCAAGGCAGAGGAAATCCTGAGGCAAGAGGGAATAGATGTGGACCTTGCAAAGCTCCACCTTGATGATTGCTCCACCTATGCCCTTTTTCAAAGTACTGAGAGCCTTGGGGTCTTTCAACTGGAATCCCCTGGCCAGCGCCATCTCTTGGGAAGGCTCCGGCCCGGGAAGTTCTCTGATATCGTGGCTGAGATATCCCTCTTCCGCCCTGGACCGGTAAAGGGCGACATGGTGCGGACCTATCTGGACAGGCGGGATGGGCGCCAGCCCATAAAGTTCCTCCATCCGGACCTGAGGCCTGTACTGGAGGAGACTTACGGAGTTATAGTCTTCCAGGAACAGGTACTTCGCGTGGTCCATGTCTTTGCAGGTTTCTCTTATGCCGTGGCCGATGCCTTTCGCAGGGCCATGACCAAAGACCGCTCTTCTAAGGAAATGGCCGGGCTTAAGACACAATTTATGAATGGAGCGATAAGGCAAGGCCACAGTATAGAGCTTGCAGAGGAGGTATTCCGGCAAGTAGCAATCTTTGCAGCCTTTGGGTTCTGTAAGGCCCATGCAGTTGCCTTTGCGCACATAACCTATCAGAGTGCTTGGCTCAAGGCCCATCACCCCAGGGCCTTTTATCTCGGCCTGCTGAATGCCGGACAGGTGGGCTCCTATCCACCCTGGGTCATCTTGAATGAAGCACGGCGTCAGGGCATTCCCATCCATCCACCACACGTCAATTCAAGCCATCTTGAATACAGGGCGGAAGGAAACGGAATCCGTGTTCCGCTTATAGTCATTCGCGGCATAGGGCTGAGGCTTGCACAGCGAATTGTATCCGAGCGGGAAAAGAACGGGGCTTTTCTGAGCCGGGAGGATTTTTTCATTAGGGTGCCTCTTCCGGCCAATAAACAGTCCAGATTGATCCTGTCCGGGGCGCTGAAAGGTCTGTCCGATAGATTGAGGCCTGTCCAATATGTGGCCATTTGTTGAGCAGGTATGTATTGAGCATTGCACCATGGAGGTTTACTGCACTGCCCATCCCATGGCTGTCCTCCGGCCCTGGCTGACGGCCGACGGTATTCTCCGGGCAAGGGACTTGCGCAGTATCCCTTCCGGCCAACGAATAAAGGTGGCAGGTCTCATGATTATGGTCCATACCCCGCCTACGCGCTCAGGCAAGCGGGTCATGTTCGCAACACTGGAGGATGAATCAGGCCTTATAGATTTTGTGATGTTTCCCGGTGTCCAGAGGCAGTGGGCCAAAGAGGTGTTGACAAACGAGGTGCTCGCCATAGAGGGAAGACTCAAGAGGGAAGGGGAGAAGGGCCTGTCGATATCCATTGTGGCGGAAAGGGTCCTGCAATACTTCAGCGGTCCATTTCCGATCCTTGTCAAGAAGTTTCAATCCCTTCTTAATCAGGTCTCCACTCAGAACGACGATGGCGCACGCCTGCCTTATCGGCCATTTCAAATTGAGGTGAAATCGCGCTGGCTTTTTGTGTTAGCTGAATCCTGTTGTTCGATTTTTTTACGTCCCAAGCCCTTCTTCTTTATCCGGGCCCTCAATAACTTGGTTCTTTTGTAGAAATCCTGCAAATTCTCTATGTCTCTAACTACTTTCTGTATTTTTGTCA
>JAJSZR010000114.1 GCA_030262715.1 Deltaproteobacteria bacterium | reverse complement strand
AGAAAATCCTGGCAGAAATAAACGAACTCAAATAAAGTTAAGATATGGAGTCTATATTTAAACAGGTGCGGTCCCCAGGTAGTTTTAAGCAGAAAAGGAAATAACACGACCAGTAACTAATACCGACCTGAAATTATATAAAAAATTGCTTTTACACCGTGAAAATACCTCGTAGTGGTAAAAGAAACCGCAAAGGACGCTAAGAAATATTTTATGGAGAAGGCATGCGAATTGTGGGATGGAGAAATTGAATGAATTCTGTTGAATATAATCTCCCAATACATCAATCACCAAATCACCAAATCACCAAATCACCAAATCCCTCACGTTCGGCTGCCATACTGGCAGGCGGTAAAAGCCAAAGGTTTGGCAGTAATAAGGCCCTGGCCCCCTGGTTTAACGGCCACGTTATAGATGCCGTAGCACAGGCGGCCATGGGCGCGTGCCAGGAAGTTATCATTATAGCCGACGAACCTGAGCCATACTCCTATTCAGGGCTTCCTGTCTTTCCGGATATCATGTCCGGACTGGGCCCTTTGGCCGGGCTTCAAAGCGCGCTCCGCCATGCAAAGGCAGAAAGGGTGCTTTTATTAGGATGTGATATGCCGCTTTTGAATTCGGAATTGCTCGACCTGATGTGGGAAATTCCTACATGGGCCCCTGTTGTTATACCAGTTACACCACAGGGTCTTGAACCACTGCATGCCATCTATCACAAATCCCTGCTCCCCGTTGTTGATCACCAAATCAATTCCGGCAACTTAAGCCTTAAGTCTCTGGCCAGAGATATACCGTGCCGAATTGTCAGTCCTGCTGATATCCTAAAAATATGTCCCTCCTTTGAATGTCTCTACAGTGTGAACACGCCTGAGGATCTGGCAAGGCTGAAAAAAATTGCGCGACGTACGATAAGTACGTCTCATTCCTGGAAAATTTCGTGCCTTGCATCTCGGGCTTTTTGAGCTGAATCATGTTTCAGGATTTTTGCAGTGTAATAGACAATAACATAATCTGGAACAAATACTTGGTTAATTCCTGTCATAGACAAATCCAATAGTCCTTTTGTTTTGCATTGATAATTTCTATTTGATTTATTGATTATATTGATATAAAAAAGAGCATGACAGACCAAAAAGGCCTTCGCCTTACTGAAACAGTGACAGGCTCAGGCTGAGCCTCCAAATTACCCCCAGGGGACCTGGAAAGGGCATTGTGCGGACTGCAAGTTCCGACTGATTCGAGTGTACTTGTCGGGATGGACAGGGCAGACGACGCAGGGGTTTACAAAATCACGGATGATATCGCTATCATCCAGACCGTGGATTTTTTTACTCCCATTGTAGATGATCCTTACTGGTTCGGGCAGATCGCTGCGGCCAATGCCTTAAGCGATGTCTATGCTATGGGCGGTATTCCTAAAACAGCCATGAATCTGATAGCCTTCCCGTTGAAACAAATGGACTTCTCCGTCCTCCGGCAGATTATTCAGGGAGGACTGGACAAGATGAAAGAGGCCGGTGTGGTTCTGCTCGGAGGACATAGTGTGGAGGACAACGAACTGAAATACGGTCTGTCTGTCACAGGCTTCATTCACCCGGATCGTATTCTCACGAAGAAGGACTTCAAGGTCGAAGATCGTCTGATATTGACCAAGCCCCTAGGTACCGGCATCATTAACACGGCTATTAAAGGCGGGTTCGCCTCCAGCGAAATCATAGAAACTGTCACCCATCTCATGGCCACCCTTAACAGGGATGCGGCGGAGATAATGCAGGATTACCCTGTCCACGCCTGCACAGATATTACCGGTTTTGGTCTGCTGGGTCATCTTGCGGAAATGGTGGTGGATTCGGAATTCGGGGTGGAAATTCAGGCAAACAGGGTTCCTATTTTACCGGAATCCCTGGAATATGCTGCGATGGGGCTGGTACCGGCCGGGCTCTACAAAAACAGGGAGTTTCGCCAGGCCATGGTGGATATTTCGCCTTCTGTGGACACCTTCATTCAGGATATTCTCTTTGACCCGCAGACATCCGGAGGCCTGCTGATCTGCGTAGCCAGAGAAAGCGCCGATGATCTGGTGGATAGATTAAAGGAAAAAGGGATGGATAAGACAGCAATTATAGGAAAGGCGTTATCTGAACCAAAGGGAAGAATTGTGGTAATTTAGAAGCTTTGACCCGATTGGATTTTCTCTTTAAACTCCTGCCACAGATTTTTTAAACGAAATTCTTTGAATGTCTTTTCTGCCTCACCCCTGGAGATTTTCTGAATGAACTCCTCTGATTTCTGTATAGAATAAACACCTTCTGCCGCCAGCATGAAATCGCATGTAGGGCAACTCACATCCGTGTCCTGTTCTCGTCTCTGTTTCTGTTCTTTAAACGCCTGGGCTAATTGATCTCCTTTAGCCAGAAACAGGATATCCTGTCCCCGGTCAAGGACAACCACATAATAGGTGCCTCCTCTGGCCAAAAGTGAGAGCCTTCCTTTCTCTTCCTGTTTCGCCAATATTTCCAATTTGCTACGCCTTCTTGACCAACAATCTTACTATCTCTCCCTCCTTGGTAATGTTAAGAACTTCGTGGCCTTTGCTGGTGACAAGCCTTCTTACATTCTCCTTTGACGGTGGGTAATCGACTATTACCTCCAAGGTCTCTCCGGATTTCATTTTCGCCAATGCCTCGTTGGTCTTCATCACTGGCAAGGGACAAACCTCATCACATACATCTAAGGTTACATCGGCCATTATTTTTACCTCCTAAGCCAAAATTGCTTTAATAAAGGGGGCGACAAACCTGTGGAAAATTATAGCCCCTAAGGCAAATCCCACAAGATAGACTATGGCACTCTTACTCCCTTCAGCGGCCATTATGTGCTGTCTGAATGGACAGCCTCCTGCCATGCATGAGAAAAATCCCAGGCCAAATCCGCCCACTATGGCAAGGATTATATGTGCCCCGGCCTTTGGAGACCAGGTTATGGGGTCTCCAGGCACAGGTAATATCGAACTAGGGACTGCTGCCACTCCCATAGCCGCCCACTTCTTGGCAAAGACCGCACCGCCATCCAGAAACCAGGGAAAGGTCTTAATGGCAGGGGATACAAATTGGAATAGTATGAATCCTGCAAGGGCGCACACCAGGAAAGCAAACAGCCCTTTGATCAGGTATGTATCCTTCACCAGATAATAATCCCTCATTCCGCCGATAAAGCACATCCTTGCCCGCTGGCCAAGGTATCCCATGATCAATCCCAGAAAGATGCTGGCAATTGGTGGTAATAAGTCCATTGTTACCTCCTAAGTCAATTTTCTCAGTACCTGACACCCCACAAAAACCCCTACTCCAATCATTATAAGGCCTATAGAGGCGGTTATATCCAAGTACGCAGCCTTAAGCGCTGTCCTGATGGGACAGCCACCAAAGGTCAGGGCCGATATCATGACCAGTATCCCCAGGAAAAACTCTGCCCACGGTTTCTGCCACCATACCCTCATAACCTTCCACTTGAACTCCTTATTGACGCTGGCAGCAATAACTGCCCCAATCAATATCCCTATAATGGTGAGCAGGGGAAAGTTATAGGAGACCGGCCCACCAGGTATCACTATAGCTCCCCCGGCTTTTAGGCCATATATCGGGAATATATGGGCAGCAATCCAGTTCACCAGGTCTCTCATATGGCAGGCGATACAGATACCATAGGCCGGTGGGGGTATCACATGAAAGAATGCCTGGCCAGCAGCACCCAATAAGCCAAAAATGCCTCCTGCTATTGCGGCTGTTATGCGCATAATCTTACCTCCTTTAATGCATCCGGGATTTTATTTATTATGTGTGAAATCGATGTGGCGGGGTCGGGCTCTGCCAGTTTACCTGCGATGCGGTTGATTCTGGATGCCTTTACGCAGGCATCAATCTTCTCATAGCCCCCATAAATCAGGGCGGACAGAATCCCCGTGAGGCTGTCTCCTGTCCCTCCAATTGCTTCCATGGCAGAAATGGAAGGCTCATCAATAGTCTCAATCACTTCACCCTCTTCTACAATATAGTCAACAGGCCCCTTCACCAATAAAATCTTTGGGGTATTCCCACTCTCATAAGCCTTCCTTATTAAGGTGACAACTTCAGATGCATCTAACTCAAATAGAAGATGCTCCACATACGCAGGATGTGTGGCCTTAGGGTCTGCTAAATAGGCCATCTCACCTGCATCGGGGGTAAATACATCGATTTTCTGTGCAAGTCCTGCCGCCTTGGCGGCATACATGGCACCTGCATCCGCAATTAAAGTCATTCCTTCTCGTGTTTCTCCCAGGGAATTAAGGACATTTCTGATCCCGGGTATATCGGGCATGATATAATGCATAGCCAGAACCCTGACATCCAGCATTGCCAGGTTAGCGGCTACATAGTTATAAAGTTCTTTACTACTTTTTCCGTCGCCGATATCTCCAGCGGTGATGAAATAAGGGGGTTCTAAGTTGAGGGTGTTACAGGTAATACAGGCCGATGCCACCATAACGCTGGTGCCTAAGCTGGGCGTGACCTCAAAATCTTCTATTTTAAGGCTTCCACCTTCGAGTGTTGCCTTCCCTGCCTTCAGTCCCATTTCATTAAAAGGGAGGGTACCCATGATGGCAAACAAAATCAGGCACTCTCCCTCATCTGCCGGGTGTTGACTATGCTCAGGGCTTTTTCATATGCCTTTTCTAACATATAGGCACAGAGGGAGTAGCCATTCTCTCTAGGATTTTCTACCTCCGTTATCTTTTTTCCCACCAGGCTTACGGTCAAATACGGAACATCGGGACACCCTCCACCTGAAATGTTTACGATGGTCCCTTTTTCCTTATCTACTGTTATCTTCATATTGGCTGCAGTCACCATAAGATACCTACCAAAGTCCTTTTCCTTGGTTATATCTAAAGGCTTCTGAGATAAAGTATCCAGAGCTACTATATCTAAAGGGCTAAGCCCACTTCTTTTAAGCAGCCTTTCCACGCCTAATTGATCAATAAGATTAAATTCTACTGCTAAGTCACAGCCCTTCCGAATCTCAGGGGGAGGAGCCACCCCTCTCACTCCGTAACCTAGGCCTTTTAGCATCTTTTCTGCCTGCATGGCCTCCGACACCTCGTTTAAGATGATCAATCCTTTACCCTTTTCAAATGCCTCTTTTTTCCCGGGTACGAGTCTCTTCTTTATCCTATCTAATATTGTCATATGCCTTCTTTATAAACGATATACTTTGAAAGGCTTAATAATGTGAAGAAAACGATATGTCAAATAGGAAATATCTATAGTTCTTGCAGTGATCTATAGCTTTTGTCAATAAAATGCAAAGATCATTATTCTTCAAAAACATTTTCATTCCTGTCATAGACAAATCCAATAGTTTTTTTTGTTTTGCATTGATAATTTCTATTTGACTCATTGATTATCTTGATATAAAGACTGTTATCAATTTCACAAAGGAGTCCATGACGACCCTCTTAAGATGCCCCTACCTGCAGGCAGTGGTGAGGGAAAATCTTTTAGGATGAACAATTTCCACAAAGATAGGCAAAACTACATCAAAGGGAAAGGAGTAAGGAGATGAATCGGTTTGTAAGAATTCTGTTTGTTTTCATGGTCTGTATTTTCTGGACAGGGAGTCCTGCCTGGGGAGGATTCAAGCTCGGAATTAACGACCAGAGTGGTGTGGAAAACCATGGCGTTTCGCAGGCCAAGGAATACGGTAGGGAAGATCCGCTAATCGATATTCTGATTCATAAGGGTATCCTTACCGAAGAGGAGGCGAAAGAAATACAGAAAGAGGCGGTTGTGCTGGAAGAACAACGCCAGCAGGAAGTACAGGAGGCAGCGAAGGAAATTAAAGGCAAGCAACCCAGGGGGGAAATCGGGTGCTGGACCCAGGTCTGGTACCAGTATGTGGAGCACGGAAAGAAGGATGGCGGAGACCTTAACGATTTTATGGCGCGGAGATTTTACCTGTATATGAAAGGCGATATCACTCCTTATTTCAGCTTTTTTACCCACATCGCTGCTGACCGGATTGGTCAGGAAGGATTGGACAGGCCCTCATTAGGGCTTGGGAGCGGCATTGCATTCCGGGACCTCTGGATCACCTTCAAATTGAACGAGGCCCTCAAGATTCAGGCCGGAAGGATGTATGTCCCCCTTACACGCAACTATGGCACAACATCGACAAAGTGCATGTTGACCACCGATCTCCCTTTTCTGCAGGGGGGCGTGCGCGGAAATATCTTTTATGCCCAGAAGGTAGGTCGAGATGACAGCGTGACCATATGGGGAAATCCCCTGGACGGGCTCATTCAATACAGGTTTATGGTCGCAGAAGGGGTTGAGGGTAAAAAAACAGACAATAATAAGGTTATTTACGACAATCCTGATGACAACCTCCGCTTCGCAGGTCGTGTGGCTGTCAGTCTCCTTGAACCTGAGAAGACTTGGTTCAACAAGGGCACCTATCTCGGAAAGAAAAAAGTCCTGAGCCTTGGCTTCGGCTACGATACCCAGATGGATCTGACCCTGAATGGCCACGACGACCAGGACAACCGCGTATGGACCTCTGATGTCTTCTTTGACCATCCGCTGGGAGAGGGTGCCATAACTGTAGAAGCGGCCTATATTGACATTCAGAACTGCACTCAGACACATAATTTTTCCGAACTGGCAGCAGGCGACGATGCGGAAAACTGGTACATCCAGTCGGGATATCTCCTGCCCGGCAAGGTCGGTCCGGGCCGTATCCAGCCCTACGTGAAGTATGAGACAGTTGACGTAGATGACAAGGACGATACGGATTTTATGACTGCCGGATTAAACTACTTCGCTAAGGGGCACAATGCCAAGATCAGCCTGGACTACACCTATGTAGACCAAGAAAGCGACAGAGAAGACCAGAGTATTGCGACCTTCCAATTAGCTGTAGGATTCTAGGGCCTGCCTGATAAAAAATACTTGCAACATAGCCGTTCATTCCCCAAATATCAGTTATGTTGACACCTAGTTATGCTGTCAGTACAATTCGGGTTTTGAAACCGGCTTGGAAAAGCTATAATAGCCTTGTCCTATCACATACAATGGGGTCTTGTCGGAAAATTCTTTTGAACCTTCTGTCATTGAAAAGATTCTAATTATGTCGTTACGAGTGTTAACGATTGCGGCGGTAATCACCATATTGATGTTATCCCATCTAGGAAAATTAACGGCAGATGACAGGGAAAAGACTACTAAGAGTATTGAAAAGGAGACAGTGGCGACACACCAGCCATTTATTTTAAGGGACGAGCAAGGCAACGCTATTGATCCGATTCACGACATCAATACCGATAGGCCTTACAGTCCAGAACAAACCTGTGGTGAATGCCATGATTATAACAAGATAACCGAGGGCTATCATTTTACGCAAGGCAAGGAGGAAGTTCCCCCAAATTGAAGGCTATATATCCCTGGATATTAAGCGTTGGAATCTATGGGGGTCGGTGTGTTCGTGAAAGGGAGGGCCCATTGATCGCCAGTTGGCGAGCAAGGAAAACAAAGATGCGACAGAGATTGACCTGAGTTCGTTTGAGTTTGTTATGAAATGTGGCT
>JAJSZR010000113.1 GCA_030262715.1 Deltaproteobacteria bacterium | reverse complement strand
TTTGAGCATGCCCCTGTTGCAGAAAGCTGTCTTGAGTGTCATGAACCCCACGGGACCGTGGCAAACAACCTCCTGAAACAGAATGAGCCTTTCCTGTGCCTGCAGTGTCATGAAGCACACTTCCATGCCAACAGGCAAGGCAAGGTTGGCCTTATTCCTGCAAAAGGCGGGACCATGGATGCATATAACGACCTGACACCACATGCCATTGAGGGTCGTAGCCATCATGACTGGTCCCAGGGAATGCTGACGAAGTGTACTACTTGTCACCAGTCAGTTCACGGCAGTGATTTGCCATCGCAGGCGGGTGCGCTCCACGGCGCCGGCCTGACACGCTAATAAGGAGGCAGACAGATGAAAAAATATATAGCAATTTTTGTCATTTTTGCCTTGGCCGTCTTCCTCCCATATGGTGAAGCTGCCTGGGCAGATGAGGACAGTGAACAGAGTATCCATGCAGAGATCTCCTTGGGCGCGAGCATCAACGGTAATAATGACAGCCCAAATAAGGCGTCAGAATACAGGAGCCTTTCAGACGAAGACCTGGTTGGAATTTATGGCGGTTCAGTCGACGTCAGAAGCGGTAAGATCGAGTTCGGTGCCGAGGGCATGCGATTTGACAGCCAGGACCAGGAATACGGCGGGCACCTGGATGTGGATCGGATCTTCGAGCTTCATGGCGGTTACCAGGAATTCTTGCATCGCCTGGGCCAGGACGAACTGCTCCATCTGCAGGCGACATCCGCAGCTCGGGGACAGGGTGCCCAGTTGTGGCACTCTTACGAGTATGCCCCTGGATTTGACGTAAACTCTAACGAGGCACCAGATAAAGATTTCGGTGTCAACTATGAAAAATACGATGCGACGAGTATTCTTCGTCTTCCCATGTTACCGGGCGTCAAGGTGGGCATGCACTATCGTTATGAGAATAGAGAGGGACATCAACAGGCAATGGGCATGAGCAAGTGCGGTTCTTGCCATGTAGTGGCCCATGATAAAGACATCAATGAGACGACTCAGGACTACAAGCCTTTTGTTGAAGTCAACCTTGGGCAGCTCTCGATGGAATACAGCTTTCTCTACAGGACATTCGATAATCACAGCGATCACTTAAACCATCGGTATGATCCTGCAGTGCATCCATTCAAGGGGACCTGGGACCCAACCACCAATGATTCCTATGGTGGAGTTAACTACGACTACCGTGATGGACCTCTCGAACTGTCCAGGACCCCTGAGACTACCAAGACAGTCCACCACGTGAAAGGCAAATACGATATCAGCAAGAATCAAAACGTGTCTTTCGGCTATATCCACTCCTTTGCGGAAAATCAGAGTGTCAGCGACTATAGCATGTCAAAAGATGGTGGAAGTAACCACGATCTGGACACGACTTACGATGCCGGGATGTTGAGCTGGACAGCCAATCTGACCAGAGATCTGCTGGTAAACCTAAGCGGTCGCTATCAGATGATTGAATCCGACAGCGCAGATATAGATCTTAAGGGTGACAGCCATGACTGGACGCGCGACTCAGATGAAGAAAGGGAGGTCACCAATGTCCGTGCCGACGTAAGGTATCGCTTGCTTCACAACCTGACCCTCAGGGGTGGTTATGAGTATGAAAATGAAGACCTGCGAAACCAGGATTTCATCGTGGATACAAATATCAGCACACACAAGATCAAGACCAAGGCCAAATGGAGACCGTTCAGTAGTCTTTCTGTAACGGCCGACTACAAATTCACCACTGTAGACAATCCATATACCTTAGAGGATGCTGCATATCCCACCCACATAGACTTAGGGGTGGGTGATGAAACAGGTGTCTGGGACGGCTTCATCTGTAATCCTATTACCGGTCAGTATGAAGTCGGTGCATCGCGCACATCTGGCACATATACATACAGTGAGTATGTCTATGGAACCCGGACACACAGCATGTCTGCTGATCCTGAGAACGAGCACGAAGCCAGGTTGAAGGCCAACTGGAGTCCAATGTCCATGCTGTTTGTCTCTGCGTATACCCGGTATGTCTATGGAGAGAATGAAGAAGCACTCGAATACGAGTACAAGAACGATCTTCTGGATTCCGGCGTAGACGTGACAGTCGCTCCAATGGATAAACTATCCATGACACTTGGCTATAATTATTTTAGGAACCATATAGATTCGGAGTTCTATATCCCATATTACCATGGCTGAGGGGGCAAACTCTCGGACGAGGTTCGTCCGTATAGCTCCCATATGGATTATGATTCCGATGTCCACACCTTCATGGTCGCTGTCAACTATAACCCGCTGCCCAAGTTGAGTTTCAACGCCGGGGCTTCGTATAGTATGGCTGAAAGCGAAATGAAAAATGTAGACTTTGCCAGTGATTCCCATACCGATGGTGATCGACTTGATACGCTAACAGGATGGGAAGGGACTTACGACGTTGCCAACAATAACGATATGGAGTCCTTCTCCCAGTTGGATTATACGGTCTGGGACATCAATGTAGGTGCAAGCTATGTCATTAACGACTATGTAGGCGTCACTGTAAACTACCTCTTCACAGATGTTGAAGATGAGGATCAGTATGTTTACGGAGACGAGAGTGGACAATACCAGTCTCTCATGACCTATCTGACTTTCAGATTCTAGGCCTTTATATCGGTCTATCTGATCTGAAAATGATCTGAAAAGACGGGGGCAAAAACGCCCCCGTCTTTTTTTTCAAAAGTGAAGGCTGGTATGTCTGAACGGTGAGGCAGCATCCAGGTCACTATCCCAACTACTGATAGGAAATTGCTTTTTCAAGCGATCAGGAAAGTTGGCCATGAACTTCTATCCAAAACAGTCATGCCCCAGCCAAAGACTGAGGCATGACCCTTAAGTGGGCTAAGCCTTGATTTCCCGGCTATAGTAATTTCACTACTACATAATTTGCCCGGATATAGTTTCTTCTGCCCTTGAAGGTCAGTGTGAGCTTACCATCTGTGACCTCGACAGTAACTGTTTCTTCAATCCAACGGCCTTTTGCGACTCTTGCATTCTTGAAGACCGTTTGTCCTTCTGCCTGTACATTTTGCCTATAAATTCTGGTTTTGGGGTCACCTATACTGACTGTGACCTCGTAGGTGCCGTTAGGTACTGCCATTTCCCACTGTTGGTATGGATAGATATACATAATTGTATCATGCTGCTGGTCTGGAGACATGGAACTATTTCTATCATAAGGGCGCAGCCTTCCTCTACCATTCCAACCATAACCTCTTCCTTCGTCATAGCTATAACCGCTGTCCGGCAAAAATCCCTCTGGGACTTCAGCGTTAGAAGGCTGGAAGTTAATGGCAACCTCAGGTATTTCTTCAGTGACTACTATTTCTAATGCAGTTGTACCGATAGCCCCTTCGGAATCTGTGACAGTGAGTTGAACAGTGTATATACCAGGCTGTACATTATAAGTATGGCTAGGATAAATCTCATCAGAGGACTCACCATCGCCAAAGGTCCAGTTATAGGAAATTATATTTCCATCCGGGTCATAGGAATCGGATGCATCAAAGTTAACTGACAGAGGAACTTGTCCAACAATAACATCAGACTTTGCCGATGCAACCGGAGGTTGATTTTCAAATGGGTCTGGAACTGTGTAAGATATCTCATCAGAGAAATCGCTCTCCTGCCCGGCGAGATCTTTCGCTGTTACCGCAGAGTAATATGTTTGCCCTGGCCCCAACCCGGTAATCTCAAAAGAAGTGATGTTGCCTACAGCCTGGCACTCTTCATAGCCGGTGAAGCCTGCCGAATTAATGGAAGTAGTACCCCAGTACACTATATATCCTTCGAGATCCGGTGCGTCGACTTCGTCCCAAGACACGGTCGTGCTTTCTGCATAAGCGGTTGCAGCACTTTGCGGAAACAATAGAATGGTCCACGAAAAAAATGCGCAAATAAACAGATAAAATTTCGTGGAAAATAAGTTTGTTATACTTTTTATTGCGGTCATTACAGGATCTCCATAGCTGGTTAAATTTGTTGTAGATCAAATTTATCCAGGCTAGACCGCAAGAAATATTCCACGATTTTATTAGATATAACATATTGAAATTAAAAGAAATAATTTGATCCCTGGTTGTTGTAAAAAAACCTGCTGTTAAAAAAGTTAAGAGATATGCAAAGCAGTTAAATTATAAATTTATGTGCAGTAACTATAGGCTTAGGCAGAGCAAGGAAGGTCGTTTTCAGAGCAGTAGCCCACTTATTACTTTTCTATTATGATGATCCCAAAGCCACTTGCGTGGCTAATAATGAGATTGTGCTTATGTCCTCAAATCAAGATCTGACCCTTCGTGGCCGCATTGAGCGGGTTACTTATGCATCACCTGATACGGGCTTTGCTGTCCTCAGGGTACATCCTGCCAAAGGAGCAAGGTTCACAGCCATAGGCCATGTGCCTGAGCTTTTGAATCAGGCCGGCCTGGAAGGCACGGAATTTCAGTTTTGCGGGGCCTGGACCGTCACCAAGTACGGCAGGCAGTTTGCCTTTTCGAGCTGTCATCTGATGGGAAGCGAGCTCCTTTTCTTTTTGTCCAAGGTAGTAAAGGGACTGGGAGAGAAGCTCGCACTACAGCTCTTGGAGCGTTACGGCGAAGAGGAGCTTTTACAGATATTAGAACACCGGCCGGAGGAACTTCTCAAGGTCAAGGGGATAAAGCAAAAGCGTCTTGCCCTTATAAAACACTCCTGGCACAAGCACAGGAATCTAAGGGCACTTTCAGAGTATCTGACAGGACATGGCGGAAAGATAACACCCAATCTCTTAATAAGGATATACAATCACTTTGGCGATCAGGCCCTTGAGACCTTAAAGAGAAATCCCTACAGCTTAACTAAGGTCAGGGGCATAGGTTTTAAGACAGCAGACAGGATAGCCCTTGGGCTCGGAATCAAGCCTGAGTCGCCTGAAAGGATCCAGGCGGCTGTCACTCACGTACTTGTCGAGACTGCAGAGACCGAAGGCCACTCTTATCTTTCTGATGAGACCTTTATCCAGGCAGTAAAAGAGGTGCTTTCAACAGACGAAAAGGTCCCGGGTGAATCCCTGATAAGAGGGGTGCTGAAACCCATGATCCTTGGCGGCACCTTAGTGAAGGATGACAAAGGAAAGACCGGTCTTTCCGCCTATCGCTATATGGAGGACTGGCTCAGGGACTTCTCTGTTGCGAGATCAAAAGTGTGCGAGAGGCCTATCATCCCTGTTGATGTGGCGAAGGAATTCCTTGATCATTATGAGGTTACCATGGGTATTGAATTTGCCCCTGAGCAGCGGGAGATAGTGCTGCGGGTCGCCACCGAGCCCAGGATGGTCTTTGGCCTTGCCGGTTATGCCGGCACAGGAAAGACCACAATCTGCCGTGTTGTGCTGGATCTTCTCTCAAGGCACTATGCCGACCGGGATGATATTGTCTGCTGTGCCTTTACCGGCATGGCCTCAGCAAGACTCAGAAAGGCTACTGGGTATAATGCCCTGACAATTCATAGCCTCCTCAAGTACAAAGGCGAAGGGAAATTCGAGCACGGGCCGGAAAATCCGTTATCCCACAGGGTGGTTGTTCTGGATGAGGCATCCATGGTGAGCCTGCCCCTTTTCTATCGCCTTGCCAAGGCCCTGAAGCCAGGCACCCTTTTGCTGATTGTGGGGGACCCGGCCCAGCTCCCCCCGATAGGAGCAGGGAACGTCTTTGGAGACATGCTGGCCGCAGGGCTGGTATCTGCCGTGCACCTTACCAGGATCTACCGCCAGAGTGAGAACAGCGTGCTTACCCTTTTTGCCAACGAGGTCCGTCAGGGAAGGGTCCCTAAGGGAGTTGAAGCGCCAGGGTGGCGCGATTTTGCCTTTGAGAAGATAGAACGTCACAATATCTATGCCCTGAAGAGAGACCGGACAGAAAGAGAACTAAAACTCCTGAGAGAAGAAAATAATCAGGCCATCCTTGACCGTATTCTTGGGCTTGCCAGGGAATATCAGGGACGTCTCAGTCACCCTGTATGGGACTTTCAGGTGCTTACTCCGATGAGAATAGGTCAATTGGGTACAGAGATATTAAATACGAACCTTCAGGACATCCTTAATCATGGAAGCGGCGGTGTGACAAGGGCAGGCATAACAATAAGGGAGGGTGACAAGGTAGTCCATCTTCAAAACAGGGACATGCAGGTAATGGCCTGGGCCAAGTTCATAAAACAGGGGAAAAAGTTTGAGTCTGAGGAATTCAGGAGGGTCTTTAATGGGAATGTTGGCCTTATCTCAAAGATAGACCCTGAGACTGAGCAGTTCTATGTTGTCTATCCGGAAAGGATAGTTGTGGCATACTGCTTTGACCATCTCGGGGATATAGTCGAGCTGGCTTATGCCCTTACAGTCCACAAGGCGCAGGGAAGCCAGTATCGTATTGTGGTCATTCCCCTTACTAATTCACACTTCATAATGCTCAACAACAAGTGGTTTTATACAGCTATAACCAGGGCTGAGAAGAAAGTGTACCTGATCGGCCAGAAGTATGCCTTGAGACGGGCCTGCACCAATGTGGAGGGAGTTAAACGCCAGACTTGGTTAGGGTTGCTGAAAACGGAGACTGCGCTTGATTGTTTTTCCTTCGGGCACACATATTGACCAGGATGTATCAACGTGGTAGGAAGAAAGTTTATTAATAGGAACAAGATGCGGAGTTTTGCAAGTAGTTTCAGGGGCTGAGAGATGATTATAATTCTAAAATCGGATACAAATGTTCAGGGACCTGAGTATGAAAAGATAAACACTTACCTTAAGCAGTTTCCTGACATCAAGGTCAAGTTGGTGGAGCTTCAGGGTGAGACCAGGACTGTCAGAGAAGTCCACCTCATCGGGCCAACGCATGATATCCCGGAGGAAGTCCTGACCAGTATGACTGGAGTCGAGCGGGTCATCAGGGTCTCAAACAAGTATCGCCAGATCGGCAGATATGACTTAAGACTTGTACCAGTAGGTTTTACCTATCAGGGTATAAAGTTTGATCAGGAAACCCTTCATATCTTTCCCGGACCGTGCGCTGTTGATACACTTGAGCATGCAGAGGAAACCTTCAAGTACCTGCAAGGTCTTGGAATCGTAACCACCAGAATGGGTGCCTACAAGCCCCGGACCAGTCCCTATGATTTCCAGGGTCATGGAGCAAAGTGTCTACCCTGGGTCTTTGACCTGGCTGGCAAGTACGGGATCAAAATCATTGCCATGGAGGTCCTGCGGGAGCAGCACATTGATGAAATCAAGGAGGCACTGGAGGCTTCAGGAAATCCCACCGGGGTCATGCTTCAGGTGGGGACCCGGAATGCACAGAACTTCGAGCTGCTTAAGGCAGTTGGGTCTCAAGACGAATTACCTGTGCTGTATAAGCGGGGCATGGGGCTCACTCTTGAAGAATCTTTGAATGCCTGTGAATACATAGCCAGTGAAGGCAATCGCCAGATAGTCTTTTGCCTGAGAGGAGTCAAGTCACAGCTTAGCTTGCCTCACCGCAACATAGTGGATTTTATACATGTGCCGGTAGTTCAGAGGCTGACCAGGCTCCCTGTATGTGTGGATCCCAGCCATTCTGTTGGGTCAAAGGAACACGCTCCGGATGGGTTGTTAGACATATTTAATGCGGCTGCACAGGGCGTCATAGCAGGTGCCAACATGATTCTCGTAGAATGTCATCCAGAACCGGAAA
>JAJSZR010000112.1 GCA_030262715.1 Deltaproteobacteria bacterium | reverse complement strand
TTAGCCTGAAGCGGCAGAGGCAGGTCACCGATCTCTGTAAGATAAATGGTACCGCCATGGGCCAGGCGAAACATGCCTGGTTTATCCGTATTCGCACCTGTAAAGGCCCCGCGTGTATAACCAAACAACTCCGATTCCAGAAGCGACTCCGGAAGCGCACTGCAATTTACCTTGATAAAGGGGTAACGTGATCTCTTGGAGGACTGATGGATTGTATATGCCAGAAGATCCTTGCCGGTTCCGGTCTCACCTGTAATAAGGGCCAATGCATCTGTCTGGGCGATCACCGGTACCAGATCGAAGATTTCCTGCATCTTCGGACTGTGTCCGATAATGCCTTCCAGGTCGGACAGTCCGAGAATTTTTCTCCCAAGGTCCTCCAAGATGGAAATGTCCTCCAGTGTTAAGACCATACCCAACAATTTTCCTGAGGAATCCTTGATCGGCGATATTGTAAAACGAATGGGGATATTCTGGCGCCTTCGATTGATAATGTTACCTTCTACGGATGTAGATTCCCCTGTTTTGACAACACGTTGCAAAGGGTTTCCTTTACGCCTCAAATTACTTCGAAGGACATAATCATAATAGATCCCCTGAACCTCTTCACTATTATAACCGGTCAGTGCGCCCAGAAAGCAATTCAGCCCGAGTAACCGCTGCTGCTTGTCAATAACGGCTATACCGTGGGGGATACCGTCAAGCACATGAAGGAGGTCTGCCTTACGTATTACTGCAGATTTGCTCTTTATCATATGTCGTCAAATTCAGTAGTTTCCGGTTAGGTTTTTGCACATAGTTACTTTTACTAACATATCGACGGCATTATTTTAAAAGAATTCCATACTCCAATACGCTCTTGCCTGTCAGGCGCAATTTTAACAGACATGAAGGGGATGAGAAATCCACCCTCTCAAAGTGGACCTGTAGAAGAACACTACCTTTGTAGAAAAGGGTATAATAAAGATAGTATAGAAGAACGTTTGGACCTGTAGCGAACACGATATCTATTTTACATTGACATGGAGGTAATGTCGTTATAAAAATAAATTTATAATACACAAGCGAGAGGAGGCTTTGAGTATGATAATTGAACATGGAGCTTGTCCCTTAACCCGCGGTGAAAAACTTTTGGTGGCCCTTGATGGGTCAGAACATGCCTATAAGGCCCTTGATCAGGCAATCAGCTTAGCTAAAGTCTGCAATAGTTCCATTTACTTAATTTCCGTCCTTGATCTCTATCCTGGTCAAATGGCGTTGGCACCGCTTCTTGAAGAAAAGCTGTCAGCGGAAATCCGTGAGACTCTGGAAAAAGGTAAAGAAATTGTTGAAAAAGAAAACCTCTCATGCGAAACTATCGTACACATGGGGGGGATGGCCCATGAATTTATTGTTAAGGAGGCCAAAGAGAAGGGTATAGATCTTATTGTAATGGGTAGCCATGGTAGGACAGGACTTTCAAAATTGCTGGTGGGAAGTGTCACCGAGAGAGTGATCGGTCATGCTCCGTGTGCCGTGATGGTAACTCCCAAGTAGCTAAACCGGTCTTCATTAGAGAAAAAATAGGCACTCTCTTTTTTCGGCCTGTCACTCTGACAGGCACATAGAACTGACACGCACAAGGTCCTCAGGTGGCCTCAACGTTAATTTGAACAGGCTCTCTCAGTGAAAATTGAGAGAGCCTGTTTTATTTTCATTTTGGCATGGTGTTAATCCAGATATGATGAATTCCAGGTAACCGATCACAGGGTGGGATCTTCTGGAAACGATTTGCGTTAGCCCTGTAGTTTTATTGGCTTTTGCAGTGGGGGAAACCCCGGCTCCGGAGTGAAGCGGAGGAGAACGGGGAGGGGGCAAGACTCCCCTACTGCAAAAGCCTTATAAAACAAAGGGCGAGAGCATGTTGAAAGAAGATCTCACCCTGTGATCGGTTACAATTTCAGTAGTGATTCCACTGAAAAAACCCAATCTGCGGCGTTGCTTCAATTTTCCACTCACTGCGACGTACGATAAGTACGTCTCATTCCCGGAAAATTTTGCGCCTTGCATCTCGGGCTTTTTGAGCGGAATCATATCTCGGGCTTTTTGCAGTGTAATCATATGATGAATTTCAGTAGTCAGATTCGAGAGATAATGGATGCATGAACTGCGCACAAAAAAGGCCTGTACTGCTTGCCGGGAAGCAGCAATACAGGCTTTCGTTCATTTCAGCTTGTTCAGGGGAGGCTGAGCTAATGCCTTCCTATACTACACCTATCATAGAGAAAGTGACTAGTACCGCAACCCAGAGCGCCAATACAAAAAAGAGTGGATTTTTCTCCTTCAAAAAGCAAAAGGAGGTAATTATGAGAGCCCACACGGCAACACTGCAGCCCAAAGCCAATCCAAATTGGGTAAATCCGTCACCCTTAGAAAAATTATCGAAATAGAAGTGCCCCCCCGGGAACCCTGCCACTTCTGTTTCTACACCGTCCACTACTTTTTTGTAATGTCCTACTTCCTGCCAGATGGTTTCAGCGTTCTTGCCCTCAAAAATCCCGGCAAAAAGATAGTGCGGGTTCATTACATTATTTTCCACATTTTTTACTGATATTACAGGCCCTATCATGCAGACTATGGCTGCCAGGATAGTAACCCAATAGACTATCTCACCATAAACGAGTTGTGAGCGCGGCATTACTACAGGTCTTTCTTCAACACTCATATCATTCACCTCCTATCAGGCTTCGGCTTTCATATATCTAACTATTGATACGATGACTAATGCAAAAATAGTGACAAACACCACACCATTGATCCAAAGCGGAACTTTCCCGATAACTCCCAACATGGTTAGTCCCTTAGTCAGCAGTCCAAAGCATGCAAAAAACATGAATCCGATCAACAAATACCTGACAAATCCAGCCTTGACTTTGATAAGTATCAAAGCTCCCAGTAGTCCTCCCAGTACCTGACCCACCAGCCATGGGGCGGCAAATACCGGAATTATGGCTCCCATCAGCAGATATGGCCATACTGCAATGCAATCACCCATGCCAAGCAGGACCCCGCTATTGGCAGCCGCCACCTTGAGCGGAACACACAGTATAAGGTTCTGTGCCGGGACTATTGCCCAGCCTGCTCCCAGACCAAAAAAGCCGGAAAGCATGCCAACCCCGATAATTGCTCCAAGCACCAAACCTGCTCTTGTCAGCGGGTAATCAATAACTTTTCCCAAAGACACTTCATAATAAGGCTGACCCAGTTTCAACCATTTGGTAAAACCGTCAACCTTCTTTACCTCAGGCCATTCTAGCTTTTTGCCCCCTACGATGAAATAGACAGCAAGTGAAAAGAGAATAACCCCAAGGGAGATCCTTACAAGCCCTTCACCGGTTGCGCCCAAATATTTGGCAACATATATCGCGCCTTGAGCACCGGAAAAGGCCCCTATTCCATAGGCAGCAGCACAAAAGATGCAGATTTTGAGATTGGCCAATCCACCCCTCATAAATGGTCCTGTCGATACCAGGCCACTGAACATGGCCACAATAAGACCTGTTGCTCTCACTATCAAACTGTCAACGGATGTGAAAGCCAACATGAAAGGTGTGAATAGAACACCTCCGCCAATCCCGCCGATAACAGCGACCAGGGCGATGGCAAAGCTTAGAAAAAAGAACCCAAACAGCCATGCGAATATAGTCGTCCCGGACATACCACCAGGTGGTGTCTCGAGTCCCTGGCCTATTAGATATATACCTATATATGAAATGATAAGTACGGCCAGCATTATGTTTACTTCCAGCCATGGAGATTTAAACATTCTGCTCATTTTCTTTCACTCCCTCCTTCGTGAATTTTTGAACGAGCCCCTAACATACGACAGAGAGAAACATACGAAAGAGACATATCGACAACTCACCAATCATGAATGTCAGTTCAGCAAAAGGACTTTTAAAGAACTTCCTCATGTTTGATCTCCGCTCTCATATAATCTCCTGCTTTAAAATCTAATTTCCTGTTTTTTGATGTTATACACCTCCCTCCCATGTCTTCTTTAAATCATGCGTGAGTAATCGCCTAGCATAAGACAAATCCTATGTCAACCGGATTGCCTGATAAAATTTTACAACAGCATCAGGCAAACATACTACACGACGCTCTGCTATAGTAAAGCATAAATTTCATCTGACGCCGTGTAATATTCAAGAAAAGTAGGCATTCACGGTCTGTCGGTTACGCTGCCCAACCGTAACCCTTTGACGAATACTCTCACTATCAAAATATTTTTTGCCTCTTCGCTATTTTGTATGGGTAAGTGTTATCTTGTTCATGGCCTGTCTGGAGGATAGGGCTCTGCTGGGGAGCAACCGAGCGCCAAGGCAAGGAACAAGACCGAAGAGGGTGATTATTGTTGCCCTCTTTTAACCTCTTCGGGCTTGGTATTCAAGCGATAGACCCCAGGGGTCTGGGGACAGAGTCCCCAGAAATTAATCGTAATTACCCACACTAAATAGCGAAGAACCTATTTTTTTGCTGTTATCCATCCGGTTATCTACCGGTTTTGGTTGACGTCGGTATGACTGCATACTATGATCATTTTTCGAATCAAAGGGCCATCAAACGGTAGCGTAGAAGCATTAAAGCTGGGGGGAGGATTTTTTAAAGAGACCAAAAAATTTTGAATTCCCATTCAGTCATAAGCTATTAAGGTGGCTTTTATCTCACTTTTTTATATTTAAAAGGTGACTTAAAGGTAACGGATAAGATTTTTGAATACCGAATCTGTCAGGGAATTTATAATTTATCTCAACACTCTCCTTAACCAAGTAAAGAGAAAGAGAATTAAGTAAAGATATCTAAAATAGACCATTAGATGCTCATTAGAGATCTTTCGGCCTTTAAAGGAAGCCCTGTAATCAAAAAGTTATTCAAAGGAGATATTGGGTAATGACTGGACACGGTGCCGCAGCGGCAGTATCACCAACTTCAATTACATTTATATTATCATCCATTATTTTTGTAGTGACTTTTGCACTGATCCTCACAGAAAGGGTGCACAGGACGGTCATCGGCATGTTCGGCGCTGTAGTGATGGTGACTGCAGGGATTTTTTTACACTTTTACAGCCCTGGTGAAGCCCTGCGCTGTATTGATTTCAACACAATCGGTTTGCTCCTGGGCATGATGACCATAGTGGCGATCCTGGAAGGCACTGGCGCCTTTCAGTACCTGGCGATCATCTCAGCCAAGAAGACCAAAGGTGATCCATGGAAATTGGTCGTGGTACTGGGGACGATTACCACTCTGGTATCTCTGATTCTTGACAATGTTACCACTGTTGTCCTGATAGCGCCTGTCACCATTATCATTGCAAAAAACCTGAAGATTCCTGCCGGTCCCACCCTGATGTCAGAGGCATTATTGTCGGACACCGGCGGTGTTGCCACCCTGGTCGGTGACCCGCCGAACATCATGATCGGCAGCGCAGCACCTTTCACGTTCAACGACTTTATATTCCATATTGCCCCGATAGTAGTAGTTGCGTGGTTTGTCACCCTGTTTTGCTTGAAGATTGTCTTCAGGAAGGAGCTGGCCATTCCACCAAGCAATGTTGACGAGCTCCTGAAGATGAATGAATGGGATGCCATGAAGGACTGGAAGACCTGCAAGATCGTAATGGGTGTCCTGTGTCTGGTCGTGGCAATATTTTTCGTCCACCACGCTCTTCACATGCCCCCCTCAATGGTGGCCCTGATCGGTGCTTCCATATGTCTCATAATCATAACCCCTAAACGTGATCCCCAGCCCATTCTGGAAAAGGTCGAATGGAGCGTTTTGCTGTTCTTTGCCGCTCTGTTTGTCATAGTAGGGGGCTTGGAGCATTCAGGTGTCCTGGGGTATCTGGCCAACAGCGTCTCCGGACTGGCTCACGGCAATCTCGTAGTAGCGGCCGTGGTCATCATGTGGGTCTCGGCCGTCGCATCCGCTGCTGTTGACAACATCCCCTTTACCATGGCCATGATCCCTGTTATCCAGAACCTGGAAACCCTGGGTGTGCCGGTGAATATCCTGTGGTGGTCCCTGGCGCTGGGTGTGGGTTTTGGCGGCAATGGGACGCCCATCGGATCTACTGCTAATGTCGTTGTGGTGGCCAAGAGTGAGCAGACCGACGACCCGATCACCTTTAAACGATGGTTCAAATCCGGCAGTGTTGCAATGATAGCAACAATGATTGTCGCCACGCTCGCAATTCTCATCTTCCCCCATTGGCTGGAAGGACCTTACAGGTAAGATCAATGGCAGCAGTAATGCAAAATATTGTCTGTAAGACCTTGTTGATCAGGACCGGGATGAGCTGTCAGTTTTCTCCTGCTCTCCGGTCAGAGGTCTTTTGAATGCACGTTTAATTTTAGCAGAGGAAATATTGAGATGAATACCAAGATCCAGGACATAATGAGAAAGGCAGTGCTTATTGGTCAGGATGCAGTCTTTATTGATGCCTTGAGAAAGATGATCATCGACAAGACAAACTCGCTTCTAGTGGTCAACAAGGCAGGCAAGCTTGTCGGTGAAATGCAATCTTTTGATCTTATCAGACAGGTAGTGCCGGGATATGTGGTGAGCGATGAGATAGCCGCCCACTTTGCAACTGAGGAAATCTTCAAGGATGCCTGCGAAAAAGCTAAGGATATTCCTATAGAGAAGTTCATGAACAAAGACCCCAAGACCATAACCCTCAAAAGCAGTCTTGTGGAAGCGGCTGTTATTGCCATAGCGCACGGGCAGTCAAGGATACCTGTTGTAGATGAGGCGCATAAGCCATTAGGGGTCTTGTCACGTACCGAGCTAAAGCAGGTCATTGGGAAATATGTCGATATCGAAGAAAGCTTTACTAAGGAGACCCTGGTGGAGCCCCTGGTTGGGAAAGCTGTAGCTGTTGAACCGTTGACCAGTTTCCTGTTGCCGGTTGACGGCAGCGAGCCCAGCAAGCGGGCTGTCAGGTTCAGCGGCTGCCTGGCCGCGGCCCTGGGCGACAGGGTCCAGACCATCACATTGCTCCGCGTGCTGGCAGGCGGATACCTCAAGCGCCACCTGTCAGACATGGCAAAGGTGCGCGTGAAGGGTGAGATTATTGAGAGTGATATCTTTAAGACATCCAGGCAAGAACATATCTCGAAAAACATCAAGCCCATGCTGGAAGAGGCCGAGGCCGAGCTGAAAAGATTTGGCGCCAAGGCCCCTATTAATCAGAAAATAGTCGATGGAGTGCCGGCTGAACAGGTCCTTCAGGTGGCCGAGGAGGGAGACTATTCAACAATCATCATGGGCCGGCGGGGCATCTCTGCCGCAAGAGAAGTCCTGCTTGGAAGTGTCACTGCTTCCCTTCTCCATAAGCCGGTCCATCAATCAGTCTATGTAATTGGGGCCAAGGTAGGGGACCTGAAAGCCAATGCCTGCCCTATCCCGCGAATCCTCGTGCCATTGGATGGTTCTCCACACGCAGATGCAGCAGCCCGTGAGGCAGCGATCCTGGCCAAATGTTACGGGAATGCCGTGGCTGAAGTGATCCTGCTGCACGTTATTGACCTGGCTCGCTATGCAAAACGTGAATATGCCGACAAGTCTCAGGAAGACATATTCAACGAGGCGCAGCAAATCTTTACTGATAGCGGGATAGGCGAATCCAAGATTGCCAATGTGGTTGAATATGGCAGCCCAGGTGAGGTCATCCTCAACACGGCCAAGGAGAAGAAGACAAACCTGGTCATTATGGGACGGCGTGGCCGTTCTGCCTTCCAGGAACTGTTCATGGGCAGTGTCAGTC
>JAJSZR010000111.1 GCA_030262715.1 Deltaproteobacteria bacterium | reverse complement strand
TTTTCCTCTTGCCCCTCAATTTTGAGAATAAGGGAATCAGAAAAGGCTCGGGATGCCATTGCATGGGTAAAATCCATCTTAAATGGAATTTTTAATGCGTAGATCTCTGCTTTTTCAATCCTTGTTGGTTGCTTCATAATGATTGATAGCTTACTATGATAAGAAAATCCTATCAACAGGCCATTGGGTTTGTGGAGTTACGAGTTACGAGTTACGAGTTGCGGGTTAAAACACGCAACCGCTGCTTAAGCGCCGAAAGCCCTCATTTTTCTCGAGTTACAAAAATGTGCAATTGTAGCCTTTCAAAGTATAATATATTTGTGGGACAGATTCTTGTTTTGGTCCTTATAGTTGGCTGTTTTTTATTAGCAGGACATCAGTTGGCCTCACATCAGGGAGGGCGGACTCAAGTTTCCCTTAAAAGAGGAGCTATTGCAAATAACACACAGGATGCTTTTAGTGCAAGGGAGTTGCTCTTTTTTCGTCCTATGGATATAAACAGTGCATCTCTTGAGGAACTGATCCTGCTCCCGGGCATTGGTGAGGTTACTGCATGCAGAGTTATTCAGTTCCGCCAGAGTCTTGGTTTTCTTCTTTCTGTCGAGGAACTTGATACCATTGACAGTCCTCTGAATCCGAAACTATTAGGGGCAATATGTCCTTACTTAGCTGTTGAATCTGATTTCTAACACCCAACGGCCTGAAACAGCCCAAATTCTTGCCATGGCCGGTAAAGGTGGCACCGGCAAGACTACTCTCAGTGCCCTCCTGATCAAATATCTTGTGGAGAAAGGCCTAACTCCTGTATTGGCCGTAGATGCCGATGCCAATGAAAATCTTAATGAGCTCATTGGTCTCTCAGTGGAGACCAGCCTGGGAGATATCAGGGAGAGGATGAAGACAGAGACACCTCCCGGAATGGCCAAGAGAGACTATATGGAGATGTATATAAACCGTGCTATTATAGAGGCCAGTGGTTTCGACTTACTAGTCATGGGTCAGCCAGAAGGCCCAGGATGCTACTGCATGGCCAACACGATCCTGGCACAGGTAATGGAGGGACTGGCCAGGAGTTACCGTTATCTCATAGTCGACAATGAAGCGGGAATGGAACATTTGAGCCGCTTAAACCTCCGGAAAATACATACTTTATTTGTTGTGTCTGACCCTTCAATCCGGGGGATAGTCACAGCGGCACGCATAGCCGATCTTACAAAGGCATTAAAAGTAGAAGTAAGAAATAAAGTGCTCATAGTAAACAGAGTGCCAAAGGACCTGCCGGCAGCACTGGAGGATCAGATACAGGAGGTTATACAGAAAACCGATCTCCTGTTTGGAGGCTGTGTCCCGGCAAGCGACGATATTTTCCAAAGTGAGCTCCGGCAGGAATCTCTGCTAAAGCTTCCAGCTAATACAGACGTAGTACAGGTAACAAAACGGATTTTTGACAAATTCCTCTAATTTTTTGGAGTGTGGAGTTTGAAGAAAAGTAACTTCTCAATAAGTTCAGGTAAATTACATTTTGCGACTATTCACTGGATTCCTGCTTTCGCAGGAATGACGGGCAGTTACATCCAAACGTCATTCCGGCGAACGCCGGAATCCAGACATCTTACCCTGAGTTATTGAGAAGTTACGAAGAAAACGGATTCCTTAACCTTAGGCACTTGCATCTTCCTGGTTCAGGACCTGCTGCACTTCCCTGACTAACTCGTCTACTTTAAAAGGTTTGCTGATACAATGCAGATCGCCATTTCTCAGTTCTTCATATATTTTATGATTTCGGCCATAACCGCTACAGAATAACACCTTGATATCAGGATTGATTTCTTTGAGCTTCTCATAGGCCTCTTTGCCGCTCAGCTTGGGCATAAACATGTCCAAGAGCACAAGGTCAATATCGTGTCCAAAGGCCTTGTAGACATTTATGGCCTCGAGGCCGTCTTGTGCCAGCAACACATTGTAACCATGAACGGAAAGGACCTCCAGCGTCAGATCCCTGACAACTTCTTCATCGTCAACTACCAAAATGGTCCCTGATCCACCCAAGGCCTGACTTTTTGAAGGTTCTTTTGCCGACTCTGTAACAGACTCCGCCACTGGGAAAAAGAGCTTAAAAGTGGTTCCTTGTCCTTTCTTGCTTTCAACCTGGATACATCCTTTACTGCTTTTTACAACCCCATAAGTCATGGCAAGCCCAAGCCCAGATCCTTTACCTACTTCTTTGGTTGTAAAAAAAGGATCGAATATCCGGGCCATTACTTCCTTCTCGATGCCAGTCCCAGTATCACTTATGCTTATACAAATGTAACGACCAGGAGATGTCACTAGATCCGGGCAACGAGCACAGACTTCTCTGTATTCGACTTCACTGGTGGTCAATAAAAGGCGCCCTCCATCAGGCATAGCGTCCAGAGCATTGAGGCATATATTTAAGATAGCCTGCTGGACCTGGGTTGGATCACACTTAATCAAAGGAAGGTCTTCCTGAAGAGAGAATCCTGTCTTTATATTTTCTGGCAAAGAGCTTTTTATAAGCTCTAATGTTTCTTGCACAGTCTCATTGACCGCAGATGCACGGGATCGTCCGGGCTGGCTGTTACGACTGAAAGCCAAAAGTTTTGCCACCAGGTCTGCGGCCCTCAAGCTGGATCGCTCGATAATATCTGTATAGCGTCTTATGTCAGGTTCCTTCCCTGTTTTTACCTTTAGAAGATTTATGTAGCCCAGGATACCAGTAAGTATATTATTGAAGTCATGTGCTATACCACCGGCCATAGTCCCGATGGACTCAAGTTTTTGGGACTGCAATAATCTGCTTTCAAGGATTTTTTTCTCCGTCAAGTCAGTTAACATGGCCAGGCAGCCATTATATTGATCGTCTGTCACAATAGGAACACTGCTGATCAGAACACTTACAAGGTCACCTGACTTCCCCTGTAACACAACCTCCTCCCTGGCTGTTTTCCCCTCTATATTCTCCCTGAGTATTCGAAGAAGTACCTTTTTTCCTTCTTCGTTTACGAGACTGTATATGCTTTGATCCACTAAATTCTCATAGCCCAGCATTTCTCCCAGATGGCTGTTTGAAAACCTGATAGTCCCGTTTTCATTCAGGATCCATATACCCTCGTTAACGTTCTCTACGATCTCGCGATATTTGCGTTCCGAGTCTTCAAGCTTCCTATAGAGGTTTGCATGCTCAAGGATCATGGCAATCTGGTTGGCAAAACTCATAAGAAAATTCCTGTCGATCTTGGCGATAAAACTACTGTCTTTGAGATTATCTCCCAACATAATGCCCTTGACCTGACCACGCACGACGATGGGCACCAGGATAAAGGCCTTTGGCTTAAACATCCGTAAAAGAGGATTTTCGGGATTTAAAGACATCCTATCTACGTCTTCAATAATGACAGGCCTTTTCCCTTTGGCAGTTCGGGCGATTATATTGTCCATCTTGGTCAGGGGCACTCTATAGCCATTGATATCTGAAAGGAGGGCGGTGTCCGTCCCCACTGAATGAATCAGAACCAGATCCTCCTTATTTTCATCCACCATTAATATCCCGGCCCTGTCGAGGTGGGCCACCTTTAGAAGGCGCTTAAGGGTCAGGTCCAAGAGATCTCCCAGTTTTAGCGTGGAGAGGGCGGCCGTGCTCGCCTCCTGAAGGGTGATTAACTGATCCACCTTCCGCTGCAGGTCTTGGTTGAGTTGATGGATCTGGTTGTATTTCTCCCTGAGGACTTCCTTATCCCTCTCAAGCTCCTTTCTGCTGTCCTGGAATATCTTCCATGGCGTGAATATCCTGTGATAAAAATTTTTGAATCTGTTCTGAGTTTCCCACTGGAGATGGTATTCGCAGTACTCATCCCCGTTGAAGAAACACTTAGTCTCTACCAGGCGGGCAGGATGGAGACCCCAGATTGTTGGAACCGCCTCATAAACGCCTTTGTTGTAAGAACACAAATCATGGCTTAGAGGGATATCTTTTGCCCAGATGAGGCGCACTACAGAGCCTTTACGGGAGGAACTGAGTACCTGCACCTTTTTTGTCTTATTGAAATGGTCATTTATCCTCTGGAGATGCTTCATTACTCTGGCAGGATTTCCAAAGGCATAGATTATAATTTTCTGGGCGTAGCCTAGATGCTGCTTCAATACTGAGCTGAAGCCTATCTTGTAGGCTGCATCCTCGTCGCCCAAAATCTTCCTGGCCCTCTCATAAAGCAATATCATTAGACCGGATGAAATCCAGTTGTTTGGATCAGAAAGAAATGCCTTTGGGTCGGATATCCCTGCCATTTCCGGCCCGAGGTCCTTAAATAGCTCAGCTAATTTTCCGGGTTCCTTTTCCCCGACATATTGAATGATAGCAAAGGAATTATTACAGCTAGTGTGTTTTTCCATCTGGAATCAACTCACCAATTAGGGTTCTGTGGTTTTGCGCCTGATAAAAATCTTGAAGATAAAAGACTGACCATGGATCGTCTCCAGGCTACCAATTTTTCAGCCTATTTTAAAAAATACCTTACAGAACCTATCCCACTTGTGCTATAAAGAATTTTATGAAGTTTTTTATATAAATTATTTATATCGACACAAATGTCATAGAACTTTAAAAATGGAATAGAAATATATTAATTCATTACACAATTAACACCTGACGCGGTTCATGCGTCAGGTGCTGTAAACCCAGAAAAAGCCGAACCTGTCGCAAGGCGGGGGCGGAAAGCCTTGGGTCTCTGATTTTAAGAGACGGCCGGGTTGCCTGGAAAAGGTAGCCCGGTTTTTTTATGCTTTCCAAAATCAATGTTCCAATTTCAGAGCTTGGCCTAAGCAAGTTTTTTCAGTCTTCTTTTAACGTCAAAATGGCCGGATTGCTATCTTTTTCGATTTTCCGAATCTATATTTACTTTCTCGGTATAATCTATTTTATGCTTAATCATCAGGAGAGAAGGAGGATTATGCTGGGCATTAAATATGTCTTTAGCAGGTGGTTTGACAGGCCGAAATATATCACCGTTGTTTTCAGAACTTTTTTGGGAATTTTCGATCATTATTACGAAAAGCTGCTTATGGCTCACCGGCCTATGTTGGAGATGATTAATTTTCTTAACCCACGTTTGACGCTAAGAAATAAGCGCCCCCTGGACGAGGTTGTCAGACAAGGCATTGGAGTATTGCTGGTTACCGGTCACTTCGGGGCCGTGGAGTTTCTGCCGCTCACCATGGCCTTGAGAGGTTATAAGGTCGCCATGGTCGTCAGGTTCAAGACGGCAAGGCTGAAGAGAGAACTCCTGGCCCAGGCCAAACTGGTGGATGTCCAATTGATTGACGCAGACGAGCCCAAGGTTGCTGTAAGTGCCTTAAAGGCATTAAGAAACGGGAGGATTCTCATTACTGAATGCGATGAATTCAAGCTCTGGCGTCCTTGCGTCGATCAACATGTCTCTGTTTTCGGGAACCGGGTGCCCAGAGACAAGACCCTTGATTTTTTCTATCGCCGCTGCGGTCTGCCGGCCTTTCTCGGCCTTATGAGAAGAAACGGGAAGGGATCCTTTACCCTCTGTCTGGAACCTCTGGCTGGTGGAGAAAAAGACGTGTCTTTGTCGGCCAGGGCCTGGAGCAAGCTGGAAAAATATATCATGAATTATCCTGAACAGTGGTATCAGTGGAAAGATGCCGTGTGCGACCTTGCAAATTACATTGACTGGGAAGAGTTCGACGTAAAACAAGAAGGTATCCGCGTGCCGGCTGAATGCCCTGTTTTGTCGTCCGGTCCGGCATAATTTTATCCGAAAATAGGAATCCTTCATTCACCAGTTTACACTTTCTTCAAAAAAACGTGCATTATCGAATTGAATACGGATGCTGAAACTGGAAATTCGAAATTAGATAGCGCATCTACATTTTTTGTTTTCCCAATTTCAAATTTCAAGTTTCAAATTTCACTGCCAAAATACAAGATCAATAAAGTGTAAACTACTTCTAAGATTTAATGAAGGATGCCCTGAAATTTCTCCTTATTTTGTTTTCACCACTTTTGCCATTTTGCTTGATCTTCATAAAATTTTTCCCTGTTATGTTGCCTAAGGCCTCTACTATTGCCTCTTGGACATCCGGGTCTTCATCTTTCATGGCAGCGATGAGAGGGTCCACTGTTCCCGGATCTTTAATTTTTCCCAGCGCTTCTGCCGACCTTTGTCGTACATGCCAATCCTCATCTTTCAGTGCTGCGATGAGTGGTACCACAGCTCTTGGGTCTTGGATCTCTCCCAGTGCTAACGCCGCACTCCTGCGGACGTAAAAAGACCCATGCCTTAAGTCAGCTATCAAGAGCATTGTTGCCCGGTGGCTTCTGATCCTCCCTAATGCATACGCTGCCGCCTCTTGGACGTTCGGGTCTGCATCTTTTATGGCAGCAATGAGGGGCTCTGCCGCGTTGGGGTCTTTGATTTTCCCCAGGGCCCTTGCAGCAGTCTGTCGAACGTGCCAGTCCTTATCCTTCAGTGCTGTAATGAGTGGCTCTACAGCCCTTGGATCTTGGATCTCTCCCAAGGTCTCTCTTGCCGCCTGCCGGACATCCGAATCCACATCTTTCAGTGCTGCAATGAGTGGTACCACCGCCCTTGGGTCCTTGATTTTCTCCAATGCCCTTGCTGACGCCCTTTGGACATCCGGATTTTCATCCTTCAGTGCAGCGATGAGTGGCTCCGTCGCCCTTGCATCTTTAATTTCCCCCAATGCCCTTGCTGCTACTTCCCTGGTATCCGAATCCACATCTTTCAGTGCTGTAATGAGTGGCTCCGTCGCCCTTGGGTCTTTAATTTCCCCCAATGCCCTCGCAGCAGTCTGTCGAACGTGCCAGTCCTTATCCTCTAGTGCAGTGATGAGTGGCTCCACAGCCCTTGGGTCTCGGATTTCTCCCAAGGCCTCTCTTGCGGCCTGCCGGACATCCGAATCCACATCTTTCAGTGCTGCAATGAGTGGTACCACCGCCCTTGGGTCCTTGATTTTCTCCAGGGCCTTTGCAGCAGTCTGTCGAACGTGCCAGTCCTTATCCTCTAGTGCTGCGATGAGTGGTACCACCGCCCTTGCATCTTTAATTTCCCCCAATGCCCTTGCTGCTACTTCCCTGGTATCCGAATCCACATCCTTCAGTGCTGTAATGAGTGGTACCACCGCCCTTGGGTCTTTAATTTCCCCCAATGCCCTTGCAGCAGTCTGTCGAACGTGCCAGTCCTTATCTTTCAGTGCGGCAATGAGTGGCTCCGTCGCCCTTGGATCTCGAATCTCTCCCAATGCCTCTCTTGCCGCCTGCCGGACGTCCGAATCCACATCTTTCAGTGCGGCAATGAGTGGTACCACCGCCCTTGGGTCTTTAATTTCCCCCAATGCCCTTGCTGACGCCCTTTGGACATCCGGGTTTTCATCCTTCAGTGCTGCAATGAGTGGTACTACTGCCCTTGGATCTCGGATCTCCTTTAGTGCTCCGGCTGCGGCCTGTCGTACACGGGAATTATTATCCTTCAGTGCGCCGACGAGGGGCTCTATGGTTTTTGGGTCTTGGATCTCTTTCAGTGCCTTTGCGGCCGCCTGCCGGACGTCCGAATCCACATCTTTCAATGCTGCGATGAGTGGTACCACCGCCCTTGGGTCTTTAATTTCCCCCAATGCCCTTGCTGACGCCCTTTGGACATCCGGGTTTTCATCCTTCAGTGCTGCAATGAGTGGTACCACCGCCCTTGGGTCTTGGATCTCCTTTAATGCTCCGGCTGCGGCCTGTCGTACACGGGAATTATTATCCTTCAGTGCGCCGACGAGGGGCTCTATGGTTTTTGGGTCTTGGATCTCTTTCAGTGCCTTTGCGGCCGCCTG
>JAJSZR010000110.1 GCA_030262715.1 Deltaproteobacteria bacterium | reverse complement strand
GATAAAAGCGGATAAATCAATCGCCCATTCACCAAAGCAGAAGCGATCTCAAAGTAAACCAGAAGCGGAGAAAAAGGGGCCGGAACGTTCAACTATCTCTAAAGATAATGTCGGCCGACCTAAAGATAGAGCTAATATGAAGAATTTAAAAGGAAGAAATAAGCATAAGAAGAAATAGAATTTATGCCATCCTTCATTCGCCGGTTTACACTTATTCCCAAAAAGGGTGCATTATCGAATCGAATGCTGGATGCCGAAACTGGAAACTAGAAATTGGAAATTTGGATAAAAACGTAAGTTCTCAATAAGTCCGGATAGCAGTCACTGGATTCCCGGCTTCGCGGGAATGACGATTGGGTGTAAGCGCCTGTCATTCCGGCGAAAGCCGGAATCCATTGGATAGTCGCAAAATATGATTTGCCCGAACTTATTGAGAACTTACATAAAAACTGAATAACAACTCGATTAATCAGCTCTAATTTCAAGTTTCAAATTTCAAATTTCCAGTTTCACTGCCAAAGTACAGGATGAACAAAGTGTAAACCACTTTTGGCTTGCTATGAAGGATGCCAAATCGCTCAATGAAAAAAAGCTTCTATATAACAACACCCATCTATTACGTAAATGCAGAACCTCATCTGGGGCATGCGTATTCAACTGTGATTGCAGATGTACAGAACCGTTTCCATAAACTTCGCGGGGAGGAGACCTTTTTTCTAACCGGAACAGATGAGCATGGGGACAAAGTTGTTCAGGCAGCGGAAAAGCAGGGAACAGACCCAAAGACCTATGCAGACAAGATAAGCTCATTATTCAGTGAGTCCTGGCGCCTTTTGGACATAGAGCCTGACAGATTTATTCGCACCACTGAACCGGAACATGTTGCAACTGTCCAGCGCATACTGCAGGAAGTCTATGATAAAGGGGACATAGTCTTCAGGGAATATGAGGGGCTTTACTGCTTTGGGTGTGAACGATTCTATATGGAACGGGAACTTGAGGACGGAAAGTGCCCGGACCATGGTACAGTCCCGGTACTGTTGAAGGAAAAAAATTATTTCTTCCTTATGAGCCGGTATCAGGACTGGCTGATAGACCATATAAAGCAGCACCCGTCGTTCATTACGCCTGAGCGTTACAGGAATGAAGTGCTGTCTTTTTTAAAGGATCCCCTGGATGACCTCTGCATCTCAAGGCCTACCAGCCGTCTCACATGGGGCATACCCCTTCCCTTTGACGATAAATTTGTAACTTATGTCTGGTTTGATGCCCTGATCAACTATCTGACCGGGCTGGGATATCCGGATGACCCCAAATTTTCAAAGTTCTGGCCGGTGACCGAGCACGTGATAGCCAAAGATATCCTGAAGCCACACGGCATTTACTGGCCCACCATGCTGAAGGCCATCGGACTTAAGCCTTACAGGCGTCTCCATGTCCACGGCTACTGGCAGATGCGTGATCAGAAGATGTCCAAGAGCCTTGGAAACATTATACGACCTAGGGATCTGTTAGAGTCCTTTGGTGTAGATGCAACCAGATACTGTTTGATGCAGGAGATGGCCTTCGGCCTGGATGCCGGATTTAGCGAAAAGTCCTTCACGCTGAGGATAAACGCTGATCTTGCCAATGACCTGGGAAATCTCGTAAGCCGTACCCTGGCCATGGTACAAAAATATGTCAAAGGAGAGGTCCCGGCACCTCAAGACCAGGAGGGGATGGAGAAAGAACTGCATGAGGCTGCACTAAGGCTGGTACCTGTCTGGGAAAAGACCATGGAGTCCTTTGCAATGCACAGGGCCCTGCAGGCAGTCTGGGAAGTAATAAATGTGGCCAACAAAGTGATTGATACCTCTGCTCCATGGATCTTGGCTAAGGACCCGGCCAAGGCCGCCCAGTTGAGAAATGTTCTCTATACACTCCTTGAGTCTCTTCGAATCTTTTCAATCCTGGTAGCCCCTGTGATGCCGTCAACCGCCAGGAAGATGCAGGAGGCCATAGGTCTTGACCCACGGGAGGACCTGAATCTTGACGCGGCCCGGCGATGGGGAATACTGACTCCTGAGACCAAGATCTCAAGGATACCGTCCTTGTTTCCCAGGTTGCAAGTAGGTAAGGCGAAAGATAGGAAGGAGATCAAAAAAGAGACTATGTCTGAAGATGCTGAAAAACAGGTTTCCTTTGAAGATTTTCAACAGATAGATCTCAGGGTGGCAGAGATAGTAGCTGCCGAGAGGGTGCCCAAGGCAGACAGGCTTATTAAGCTGAATGTCCGCTGTCCGGAAGAACGAACTATCGTCGCCGGTATTGCGGAACACTTTTCACCTGAAGATCTTATCGGCAGGCAGGTAGTTGTGGTTGCCAATCTCAAGCCCGTAAAGATCAGGGGAGTGCAATCCGAGGGGATGTTGCTTGTGGCCAAAGACGATAAGGGGCTTCATCTGACCACTGTGGCCACTCCGGCAGAATCAGGGGCAAAGGTAAGCTGATACATGGATACCAAGACCATCATTATTGGTACTGCCGGCCACATTGACCACGGGAAGACCGCCCTGGTCAAGGCCCTCACTGGCATAGATACTGACCGGCTAAAGGAGGAAAAAGAGCGGGGCATCACTATTGAACTGGGTTTTGCTCACCTTTCCCTCCTGTCAGGCCAGCAGGTGGGGGTAGTAGACGTCCCGGGCCACGAACGTTTTGTAAAAAACATGGTGGCCGGAGCCATGGGGATGGACCTTGTTGTCCTTGTGGTGGCTGCTGACGAAGGAGTTATGCCCCAGACCACAGAGCACCTGGAGATATGCCGGCTCCTTGGAGTCAAGAAAGGCCTTATTGTCCTGACCAAAAAGGACCTTGTGGAAAAGGAATGGCTGGAAATGATCACTGAGGACGTCAGTGATTTTGTTTCCGGTACATTTCTGGAAGACGCCCCTGTGCTGGCTGTCTCCTCAGTTACAGGAGATGGCCTTTATGAACTCCTCAGTGTCCTGGAGGAGATGGTATCGGAAGTGGAGCCAAAGGCCCCGGTCGGACCATATCGCCTTCCGGTAGATAGGGTGTTCAGCGTAAAAGGCTTTGGCACGGTAGTCACCGGCACTTCCATTTCCGGGCAGATCAGATTGGGAGACGAGGTATCTATCTATCCCAAAAGGATGACTGCCAGGATTCGGGGTATTCAGATCCATGGAAAGGAGGCCCAAGAGGCCCATCCGGGGATGCGCACGGCCCTCAATCTACAGGGTATTGACAGGGTGGATGTTAACAGGGGTGACGTCATAGCCACTCCCGGAAGCCTGCATGCGAGCTACCTCCTGGACTTGAATTTTTTGTATCTTGCCAGCTCAGACCGTCCCCTGCGGCACAGGAGTCCGGTTCGCTTTCATGCGGGAACAGCCGAGGTTATCGGAAGGGTCCTGCTCCAGGGAGATGAGCTTGTTCCGGGTTCAGAGGCTTACATCCAGATAATGTTGAAGGAGCCGGTGGCGGTCCTCTCCAGAGATCATTATGTCATAAGGAGTTATTCACCTATCCGTACCATAGGTGGTGGAGAGATCCTCCACCCTGTTCCCAGGAGACGGAAGCGGACCCGGCCTGCGCTCTGGGCAGAGTTGGATATCCTGGCCAAAGGCGAACCGGCTGACATCATTGGATATCATCTGGAACGTGCGGGTGTGAGAGGACTTTCAAGGTCAGAACTCGCAATGCGTAGCAGTATCTATGGAAAACGCCTTGCCCGGGAGCTTGACCATCTCCTGAGTTCCAGAAAAGTTGTATGCTTTGAGGGAGAGGGACAGAGACTCATCCACGGTAAAGTTTACGAGGCTCTGAAGGAGCAAGCGCTGGACTTCCTGGAGACCTTTCACAATGATAATCCTCTTGTCCAGGGCCTGTCCAAAGAGGAGCTAAGGTCTCGCCTCTTTCCAACAACCGGAGTTCTGAAGCACGGCTTTCAATCACCAAATCACCAAATCACCAAATCACCAAATCAGAGGCTGTTTCAAATGCTTCTCTCTGATCTTGTCAAGTCAGGAAAGGTCGCACACGAAAAGGATCTTGTCCGGCTCTCTAGCCACCATGTGACTCTTGGGGATGAAGAAAAAGAGATCAGGAGAGAACTCGAACTTATCTTCAAACAGGCCGGCTTTCAGCCCCCTTTTCGTGAAGATGCACTTGGCCGTATGGCAGGGCATAAGAAGGCGGCAGACACGATATTTGATTTGATGGTCAGAGAAGGGATTCTTGTGCGTTTAAAGGAGGATCTCTATTTTCACCACAGTATCCTGGACAGAATTAAGGATATGGTCATTCGCTTCATCAAAGAGCACGGCGAGCTTGGCATAAACGAATTCCGGGACCTTGCCGGAGGGCTTTCCAGAAAGTACATGATCCCGCTCCTTGAGTATCTGGACAACCAGCGGGTGACTATACGAATAGGTGATAAGCGCAAACTGCGCGGAGGATTAGAAGACTGACAACCGGTTCTTTCTACTCAAAGCTCCAAAAGGCCATGTCTGGCCGGGAAAGCAGAAGTGCTTTTACGTAAGGGTATATGAACGACTCCAGAGCTTTGGTAAACAGGAAAGACTGGATGGCCCCCCGCTTCCTCCACGAGACTGGACCCTATACAATACCTCTTCATGGCTTAACTTCTATCTTGGGAGGGATCATCATAAAATTGGGTAATTGAAAAATTTAAGTTGACAAGTAAGGGCATTGGGTGAATTCATTAAGATGGGTTTTGCAAGCGGCTTACTGAGTCTTCATTAAGGAATATAATTAAACATGAGCACACTTAAGAAAATCATCCCTTCAAGACGGACAGAGCATATTGCTTATGCCATAAGGGATATCGTACTGGTCGCAGGAGAGAGAGAGGCCTCTGGCGGTGATCTTTTTTATCTTAACATAGGTGATCCTGTGCTCTTTGATTTCTGCACCCCCAGACATCTCATAGATGCTACGTACAAGGCAATGCTGGATAATTACACCGGGTATTCCGCCTCTGAGGGTGTGCCGGAGGCCATTGAGGCCGTAAGGCAGGAAACCATGGAAAACGGCATAGAGCCGTATGAGATACTGATTACCACAGGTGCCAGTGAGGCCATTGATTTTGCCCTCTCTGCCCTAGTGAACAAGGGGGAAAATGTGCTTGTCCCATCGCCAGGCTATCCCCTTTACAATGCGCTTCTCAGTCGTCTGATCGGTGAGGCCAGGCCTTATATGCTCGACGAAGATAATGCCTGGCAACCGGACATCGATCATATAGAGAAACAGATAGATGAAAACACCCGGGCAATTGTAATCATAAACCCCAACAACCCTACAGGTGCGGTGTACAGGGAGGATATCCTGCGCCAGGTGATAGAACTTGCAAGGCGTTATAACCTGGTAATTCTCAGCGACGAGATATATGACAAGCTCATCCTGAACGGCCAGCACCACATCAGTATGGCCTCACTGGACAAAGAGCTCCCTATGGTGACCTTTAACGGCCTCTCTAAGTGTTATCTTGCCCCTGGTTTCCGTATCGGATGGTCCATAGTAAGCGGGGCCAAAGAGCTTGTGGGGGATTACACCGAGGCCATGAAAAAACTTGTGAGGGCCAGGCTTTGCGCCTCGCACCCAAAGCAGTTTGCGATATCATCCGCCCTGAACGGCAACCAGATCCATATTAAAGAGACGATAAAAAAACTGATTCGACGCAGGGATCTGACAGTCGAAAGACTAAATGCCATTCCAGGCTTATCCTGCCAGAGACCTGACGGGGCATTCTATGCATTTCCCAGGATCGAGGTAGATGTAGATGACAAGGAATTCGTAAAGGACCTCATCCGTGAGACAGGTGTGGTCGTGGTACATGGTAGCGGCTTCGGTTCCCTGCCTGAGACCCCGCATTTCCGCGTAGTCTTTCTCCCTCCTGAAGATATCTTAAATGAGGCCTATGACCGGCTAGAGGGGTATATGAAGCGACATTTCAGCTAGTTTCCATCCAGCTGCAAAAAGCCTGAAATATGATTTCGCTCAAAATGCTTTAGATGCAAGGCGCGAGATTTCCGAGGAATGAGGCGTACTTAGCGTACGTCGCATGGGCGAGGAAATCGAAGCAACGCGGCAGATGGGGTATTTTCAGCGGAATCATGTCTGCCCCAAAAACTCTTTCCAGGTTTCAAGTGCCCTTTGGGAATAGACCTTACCCCTTTCCCTCTTTGGTATTTTTTTCTCAAGCCTTGGGAAAAGACCGAAATTAATGTTCATCGGCTGAAATCTCTTGGGGTCGGCCTGGGTAATGTGCTGTATCAGGGCACCGTGTGCAGTTACTGCAGGAGGGATAAATGGGGTCTCATGCCGTATGAGACGGGCCGCATTAATCCCGGCAAGCCACCCCATAGCGGTGGATTCCACATAGCCCTCTACGCCGCTGACTTGTCCTGCAAGAAGTATCCTGGACTCATTCTTCATCTGAAGAGTGGGCTCAAGTACCTCCGGAGCACATACAAATGTATTCCGGTGAATGCTTCCAAGCCGGACGAACTCCGCATTCTCAAGACCGGGAATAAGCCTGAATACCCTCTCCTGCTCTTTCCATTTCAGCTTGGTCTGGAAACCAACCATGTTGCACATGCTGCCTTCCAGGTCTTCCTGTCTGAGCTGGACTACTGCATGAGGTGCCTGGCCGGTCCTGGGATCAGTGAGTCCCACAGGCTTCATTGGGCCGAACCTCAAAGTCTCGGGTCCCCTTTCGGCCATAACCTCTATTGGAAGACATCCCTCGAAGTAAACGGCCTTCTCAAATGCGTGAAGAGGGACCTTTTCAGCCTTCAGTAGCTTGGAGACAAAAAACTCATAAGTGTTTTTATCCATGGGACAGTTCAAATAGTCCCCTTCACCTGTGGGGCAGTAACGGGACTGCCTGAAGACCACCTCATGGTTTACGGAATCTGCCATGACGATAGGGGCGATTGCATCATAAAAATAGAGGTAATCAACCCCGATCAGGGTTTGTATGGACTGAGAGAGCATTTCAGACGTCAGGGGGCCTGTTGCCAGAATCACGAATCCGTCTTTGGGAATTTCCGTAATCTCTTCCCGGACAACGGAAATTAGAGGATGTTTCTCTATGTGCTGAGTAATTTCTTGTGCAAAACGTTCCCTGTCCACAGCCATGGCCTTTCCTGCAGGGACTTGGGTCTTGTGCGCCACAGCCATTATCAAGGAACCTGCAAGGCGCATCTCTTCCTTCAATAGACCTACTGCGGAATCGATAGCTGCAGACCTCAGGGAATTGCTGCACACGAGCTCTGCCAGGTTGGGGTTCTTGTGTGCAGGTGAAAAGCGCTTGGGCTTCATTTCATAGAGGCGCACTCCAACGCCCCTGTCTGCAACCTGCCAGGCCGCTTCAGTGCCTGCCAGCCCTCCGCCTATGATGGTTATGGATTTATCTATTTCAGCATTAAAAATAGTTGTGGTTCTCTCTATTTTATGTCATTGCGACTTAACATAAGTATGTCATTATTACCGATCAATACTTACTAACTCAAAGGGCGGACTCAAAAAAAAGGCTCCCCGTTCCCATCGGCAACGTAAATCAAAACGTTCTTAAATGCCACCCTTTGCGTAACTATAAATCATTACCGGATTCCTTCTTTCGCGGGAATGATAAAATGGTAAAAATTTGAATTTTTACGAAAACATCATAGCCGAGTTCCTCTTTAACCGGGGCGTCCTCAGACAGAAGAGTTTAGCAAGATATGTTGTTTAAATTGGCAACGTCCCCTATAGACCTATTATAAACCCTGAACTATTACGAAACACCCGACAGATCGATGAGATAAGGGAGACTATCTTTAAAAACTTTGAGCATATAGGGTAGAGAACTGAAAGATCTTGAGGTATCTTGTGTCCCATGTTTCCTGTGCGCAAGGAGGAGTTTACAGAATTATTCAGAAATTGGTTAGAATACGGTATTTCGGTATATCCCGGCCTTCAGTCTCGCAGGCC
>JAJSZR010000109.1 GCA_030262715.1 Deltaproteobacteria bacterium | reverse complement strand
AAAGCGAGTCTCTTTTACAGCCAGGTACCAAGCTCTGTAGGTGAGTTTCTCGAGCTGCCCGCAGATGAGTATGCCCCTATTCTGGTAAACACCACAACGTTGAGATTGGAGGTCAAATGAGTATCTTATCAATAGGTTGGGGCAGATTACATTTTGCGACTATTCACTGGATTCTGGCTTTCGCAGGAATGACGGGTATTTACATCCAAATGTCATTCCGGCGAAAGCCGGAATCCAGACATCTTACCCTGAGTTATTAAGAAGTTGCTCAAATGATACCAGTTCTAATTCTGGAGAAAAATTAAGGAGGGTAGTAAGTGTCATGAAGAGACGAGAGTTCCTGAAAGGCGCCATTCTCGGCACGGCTTTGGTGGCTTTCGGTGAGGCCCTGGCTACAGAAGGCTATTCCGGAACCGGCAAGAAAGGCCTCCTGAGACTCAAGAACAGGGAGAACCCCACGGTCTTGGAGAAAAAACACGTGCCAGCCATCGATGCACCTAACAAGGTAGGAAAAGATGAGTGGTTCGAAGTCAAAGTCAGAGTGGGTTATATGACTGTCCATCCATCTACGCCAAGACACTGGATAGATGAAATAACGATCCTGGTGGATGGAGTTGAGGTTGCCGGAACGGATTTCAAAGTTGGAGGTGTATCTGCTCCGGAGGCATCATTCAAAATCAGGTTAAACAAGACCTCTACTATTGAGGCAATCGAAAACTGTAATCTTCACGGCAGATGGATCAGTGATCCCGTAACAGTGGTCGTTATTAAAGAACCGACAGGAGGTTAAGGACATGACAAAAAAGTTAGAGATTTATAAGTGTGAATTATGCGGCAACATGGTCGAGATGGTTCATGAAGGAGAGGGGGAACTGGTCTGCTGCGGCCAACCCATGAAACTTATGGTAGAAAACACCGTTGACGCAGCAAAAGAAAAGCACATACCTGTAGTAGAAAAGGTGGACGGTGGTTTCAAGGTAAAAGTGGGGAGTGTGGCTCACCCAATGGAGGAGAAACACTATATCGAGTGGATTGAGTTAATTGCCGATGGCAGGGCCTACAGGCAGTTTTTGAATCCCGGAGATGCCCCGGATGCTGTTTTTCGCATTGAGGCCGACAAGGTCACTGCCAGGGCATACTGTAACATTCATACCCTGTGGAAGGGGTAAAGTGTGGCAATAATGCAAAAATATGTATGTTCTGTCTGTGGATATATGTATGGCCCTGAAGAAGGTGATCCTGACAACGGTGTACAACCGGGAACTCCCTTTGAGAGCTTGCCTGACGATTGGGTATGTCCGGTATGTGGTGCCTTAAAGGAACAGTTCGATCCGGAATAATTTTGACCTGTGCGGTTAGCCGTTAGCGGTTAGCTATTAGTTTAATGATTACAGGATGTTCTGCTATTACAAACTTTCACCTGCTGGGTGTTGTTTCTAATTAACGCAATGCCCTGATTTTTCAAAGCTAAACGCTAATGGCTAACAGCTAACCGCTCAATATAGGTATAAAGGAAGATAGCATGAAGGTCTGTGAAATAAAAAAGGACGTATACTGGGTGGGGGCGGTGGACTGGAATGTCCGGGACTTTCACGGCTATTCAACTTACAGAGGCAGCACTTACAATGCCTTTTTGATTATAGATGACAAGATCACTCTCTTTGATACTGTCAAGAGAGAATTCAAGGGTGACCTGCTTCACCATATAAAGACCATAATTGATCCATCTAAGATAGATTATATAGTCGTAAATCACGTGGAGATGGATCACACCGGCTCACTGCCTGAAGTCATGGAACTCGTAAAACCAGAAAAGCTGATTTGTTCCACAATGGGCAAAAAAGCGCTTCTGCAGCATTTTCACAAGGAGGATTGGCCTTATGAAGTAGTAAGCCCAGGTCATACCCTGAATCTGGGCAAGAGATCCGTACAGTTTATTGAGACCAGGATGCTCCACTGGCCGGACAGTATGTTCTCGTATGTTCCTGAGGAAAAATTGCTCATATCCAGCGACGGATTTGGTCAGCACTGGGCCACCAGTGAGAGATTTGACGATGAAGTGGATTTTTCCGAGCTAATGTCGCATGCGGCAAAGTATTATGCCAACATACTCCTGCTCTTTTCTCCACTGGTAAGAAAGCTCTTGGAAAGAGTCAAAGAACTCGGCATTGAGATCGACATGATTGCCCCTGACCATGGGCTTATCTGGCGTTCTCATGTAAAGGACATCCTTAATGCCTACGGAGACTGGGCCCATCATAAAACCAGGAAAAAGGCCCTGGTGATCTATGACACCATGTGGCACAGCACGGAGATCATGGCCAAGGCCGTGGCTGATGGTATTGAACAGGAGGGGGTGAGCGTAAAGCTCATGAATCTCAAGGCCAACCATCGCAGTGACATCATTGCCGAGGCACTGGATGCCAGGGCATTGCTATTTGGTTCTCCAACACTGAATAACGGGGTGCTCCCGCGAATGGTAGGCCTGCTCTCCTACATGAAAGGCCTGAAACCCAGGAACAAGATCGGCGCAGCCTTCGGATCTTACGGATGGAGCGGTGAGGCCGTAAAACTCATGAACAGGTATATGGAAGAGATGAAATTCGATATTATTGAACCCGGTATAAGGGTGAAGTATGTCCCGACCCACGATCACCTGAAGGAATGTGTGGAGATGGGAAAAAGAATAGGCCAGGCAGTGAATGAATTGGGTGATTGAATGATTTTTTTGTCTGTGTCTGTCTGTGTGGGTCTGTGGCTGATAATTTAGTGATTTGTTTGGATGGAATAAGAAGCACATGGAGAACACGGATATGGGACGCGATATTGCCGAAGACAGGAAAAAGGAGAGTCCCCGGATACTTCTTCGCCGCAGGGTCCGCGAGCTCCTGGGCTCTGGAGACTTGGAACAGGTCCTCAGGGAGCTGAGAAAGATTCCCCCACGCAAGGCCATCAATCCTCTCATTTCAGTTTTTTATGATAGTGACCCCGAACTTAGGTTGAAGGCAATTAGTGCCTTTGGTCAAGTCGTAGCAGATCTGGCCAATGAAGATATGGAGTCTGCAAGGGTTGTTGTGCGCCGTCTCATGTGGATGCTGAATGATGAATCCGGGGGAATCGGTTGGGGAGCCCCTGAGGCAATGGCTGAGGCAATGGCCTGCCATCCACGCCTTGCTGAAGAATATGTTCGCATTCTGCTTTCGTACATCAGGGAAGATGGGAACTTCTTGGAATATGAACCTCTCAGGAGAGGGGCATTATGGGGCATAGGCCGTCTGGCCCATGTATATCCTGAGATGTTAATTGAACTGGATGCAGCTAAGTACATCCGGCCATATCTGGAGGCTGACGATCCGTCATCCAGGTCACTGTCTGCCCAAGCATTGAGAATGCTCGGAGATAAAACTGACTATTGAAGGTATTCCTCATCTGCATAACCACTGCCTGCGGCAGGATAGGCCCTGGCAACTTAGGGAGTCTTAAGGACCGCAGGCACCTTGAAGACATGAGGATGTCGACCGATGCGAGCATTCTGGGGGCAGGGACCCTGAGGGAGGGTGATCCTGAAATGCGGGGGGTCGGTGGTATAATCCCTGAGAACCGTATCAGGGCCATAATAACCATGTCCGGGAAGATACCTATAGAAGGACAGAGGCTGTTCCAGTTAGGTCCGCCTCCAGTAGTTTTTACTAGCAGGGATCAGGCACCTTCTCTGGGTGAAGCCCTCGGTCATAAGGCCCGCGTCGTCTCACTGCCTGAAGGGACCCATGGACTCTCAATAAGTGCTGCTATCTCAGAAATGGGTCGTATGGGGGCAAGAACTGTCCTGATCGAGGGAGGGGCAATGCTTAACTATTCTGCCCTTTCAGAGGGAGTGGTTGATGAGATATATCTTACCATTGCCCCAAAGCTTTCCGGAGATGAAGGCGCAGCCTCTCTTGCAGATGGTCCCGGACACCTGGGAGTGCCTCTTCTTCCACTGGATCTTTTGGAATACCATGTGGAGGATACAGGAGAGGTATTTCTTAGATACAGGGTAAAATATCTTGGAAAATGCATAAACAGGAACTAGCGATACTGTTTTCAGGTGGGAGTGATTCCCTGTCACTGTATGCATTGGCAGCAGTTGGAGCCCATCCCGAGATCCCGAGACCCAGAAGGATTCATCTCCTCCATATGCTAAACGGTATGGGACGCTTTCCTTCCTTTCCGAAGAAACGCTTTCGTGTAAGTGAGAGGATTCTCAAGGCCCAGGTGCCCGACCCGGAGGAAATGCCACAGACAACATACATTGAGCTGGACATGGGCAGGCTGTTTCAGGGCTTGTGGCTCGACCGGTACGAAGAATTGATGCCCCGTTATGGAGGCAAAAATCTGGTATGTGTAGCCTGCAAGCTGGCCATGCATGTAAAGGCCGTAATCTACTGCATTGAGAGGCTGGTTCCAATACTGCTTGTGGGATATTCCAGGAAGCAGGGATATTTCCCAGAACAGACCGGGGCCTTTATGGACAGGATATCAGGGTTTTCCGACAATTTTGGAATAAGGACCAGATTCCCTATTTATGAGGATTTTGATGAAGAAAAGGTTACCAGACACCTCCTTGAGGAATTCGGGCTTCCCTCAACAGGTGGAGGAGAGCGAAAGTGCCTTTTTTGCCAGACCCTGACCACTGTTACGGAAAAGGAGATAGGCCTGTATCTGGATGACATGATTCCCAGACTGAGACAGTATGTTGACCACAAGCTGGCAGGAAGGGTCAGGGCTGCGGCTTCGTGCTTTCCTCCAGGAAGGTAGGAAGATGAAAGTAAGCTGCATCATCCCCGCCAGAGATCGAAAAGATATGGTCTTAAAGGCCATAGAAAGTGCGCTGGCCCAGGATGAATACCAGCCTGAGGTTGTAGTCGTGGATGACGGATCTACTGACGGGACAAAAGGGGCCATCAGAACACGTTTCCCTGAGGTGAAGTTAATTTCCACCCATGGATTAGGACCCGGTCTTGCCAGAAATGAAGGCGTCATGGCTGCTACAGGCCACGTGCTCATGTTTCTGGACTCTGATGATATTTGGTTGCCTCTTCATGTGAGATCGCTGATACCGCTATTGCATCAGGGTTTTCAGGTAGCCTATGGTGTGACCAAGACAAAAGACTCGCTGGGTGGAGGCGAGTTTTTCATTCCGGAAAAGGGTGAAGAGATCAGCGGCCAGTGTTTTAGCAGTCTTGCCAGATGGTGCTTTATGGTCCCCTCTTCCGTGGCTGTGACTCGTAAGGCCTTTGAAGATGTTGGCGGATTTGGCCAAGGAGACATGGGCGAAGACTGGGCCTTCTTTCTCAAGCTCTCTACCCTGTGTCCATTTGGCTTCGTACCTGAGGTAATTACCCACCGTCTTCTCCATGAGGGAAGCCTTTGTTGTCTGACGAAAGGTGGCACGGAGATCCAGAAGGCCTTGGGGCGAATCATGGATGTCTTGCAAACAATCGACAAGGCCTTGCCAGAGGATTTTGACAGAATACGGAAGATGCAGATACTTGCCGCCAAAGGGAGACAAAGATGGCGAACAGTTCAGGAGTGGTACATGAACATGAAAATGCAAGGCCTGGTCTGAGCCCTGAGATTCCTCTTTCAGGACATCACAGGGCCCTCCGTGAGGGGAAGGATGTGCCGGAACAGGCGCCTTCCTTTCAAATAGGTCTCACGGAAGCAGGTATTTCCGGAAAGACCGTATGGATCTCATTGCCCCAAGGGAAGCTCCCATTCAACACAGAGATATCTGTGAATCTCCCTGAGCACGTGCGGGGCATCCATATGTCCAGGATCGAGGAGGCAGTCTCTCAGCTATACCAGAAGGATTTTTCTGATATCCGTTACTACGTCCAGGAGCTTGCCCCTTTGGTGCTCAAGAGACAACGAGGGGAATGGGCCCGGGTGCTGGTTTCAGGAAAGGTCCCTTTGGTCCGAAGGACCTCTGTGAGCCAGAGGACATCAGTGGATGCGGTTGATATAAGCGCGGAGGTCCATGCATCACACAGTGGAGACGCCATGTCTTTCAAGACTGTAATGGGTTTAGGCCTTTACCACATAACAGCCTGTCCATGTACTCAGGTGTATAACCAGGTCCTCTCCCAGACAGTTGATGCCGATTTCCCAATTCTAACCCACTCCCAGCGTGCTATGACAAAGCTGTGTGTGGAGGGTCACGGGGAAAGTCCATCTTTCGAGGAAATCCTGGAGTGTCTTGAGTCTACTCTTCATGTTACCCAAGACCTGCTCAAACGTCCTGATGAGGCAGAAATCGTACTCAAGGCCCATCGCTTTCCTCAGTTTGCAGAAGATGTTGTAAGAGAGATTGCAAAGGAGGTTGGGAAAAGATTCGTCAGGAAACTTCCTGCCTCAACTGAAGTGACTGTCGAGTCTCTGAGCTTTGAGAGCATCCACATCCATGATGTCCGTTGCACTCTCAAGACGACCCTAGGTGAAATTCTTGACGCTATTTCGAAGTAGCGGGAGCAGGCCTTAAGATATTTTTATCATTCATCTATATAAAATTAGGAGGGGCGAAAATGGAGAAAAGTGATCAAAGAGTTCCGTTTACGGTGGAAAATATCAAAAAATGTATCTGCACCGACTGTCCAGTCCAGAACACGAGCCGGTGTGTAAAGGAAAAGATGGAAAAAACAAAAGAGATGATGGGGAGTATGGAAAGCGGGTTGATGTCAAAGCCAGAAGATATCCCCGGGCTGTACTGTGCGACTGGTGCGGCTACATGCAAGGATATTGACACCAACCAAATGTGCATTTGTGGTGACTGTCCACTCTGGGAAAAATATAATTTACCAAGCGGAGAACTACTGGGTTATTATTGCCGGGACGGAAAGGCAAAGTAATAATATGGTTCAAAATTCTGAGGAAAACAGAAAAAAATGCATTTGTTTTAAATGCCCTAGCTATACTCACGACTGTAAGGGAGAGATTTTGTATTGTGCTACGGGTAAAAGTAGTTGTGATATTGATGTAAAGGGATGTATTTGCAATATCTGCCCTGTTTATCATGAAAATAAACTTAAGGGCCTATATTTCTGCGACAAAGAAGAAGTTGGAGAAAGCAGAACGCTGATGCGTAAAAAGCGGTCTGATGAAGATATTTCTTTTTATCAAACCGTCGTGGATATCAAAGATATGGCAGCTACCGGCAATAGCGTTATTCGTTCAATGGGGTCATTAAAAAAGTTACCGTTCTCTTTAAATGACCTGCATTTCATTCCTGCACAAGTGTATAGAATTCCTCTCAATAGAGAAGATGAAGTAAATACCAATGTGTGTATCGGCCTTAACGCCAAAAAGCCATTAGAAGTTTTTTCTCCAATTATGATCTCGGGGATGAGTTATGGAGCGACTTCAAAAAATGTGAAATTGGTTATTGCACACGTGGCCTCGAAATTAAAAATTGCGTTTAATTCTGGTGAAGGGGGTATAGTGGGCGAGGAACTCAATGTTGCTTCAGATTATCTTATAGGTCAGTATGCCACAGGCAGATTTGGTGTTGACGAGAAGATGCTGAAGCAAGTTGCGGCTGTTGAGATACGTTTTGGACAGGGCGCTTATCCTGGTAAAGGAAGTTACCTGCCTGCCAGTAAAATGCCTCCCGAAGTTGCAACGGTCAGAGGGTTGAAGGGTAGTGAAGCCGCATACTCCCCAGCTCACCATCACGATATGACCAATCCGCAAGAAATTAAAGAAAAAGTTTCCTGGTTACGTAAGGTTACAGAGGGTGTTCCAATCGGGGCAAAGATTGGTTGTGGCAACATCGAAGAGGATATTCAGATCTTAGCTGATGCCGGGGTTGACTTTATCGCTCTTGACGGTTTTGGCGGGGGCACAGGAGCAACAGATCTTTATGTGCGGGAACATGTAGGAATTCCAATTTTTGCAGCGTTGCCTCGGGCTTTTACGTTTCTTACAGACCGTGGCGTTAAAGATAAGATTTCTCTTATCGCGGGTGGAGGTTTACGTACCTCCGCTGATTTTGCCAAATGCCTCGCCCTTGGTGCAGATGCTGTGTATATCGGAACACCTGCCTTGATCGCTATCAATTGCGAGCAATATAGAATTTGCCACACAGGTTTGTGTCCCACGGGCGTAACTACTCATAATCCAGCATTGGTTAAGCAGCTTGATGTCAAAGAAGGTATTACAAAGCTATCCAATTTTATTACCACAGCAACCCAGGAAATAGCTCATTTGACCAGGATTGTAGGGAAAGATAATGTTAACAAACTCGATGGCAATGACCTTGTTGCGATGTATAAGGATTTAGCAGTCGTTACGGGAACCCGATGGCTCGATGGCTAACGGGATTTTGTGAAGAACCTGGTGT
>JAJSZR010000108.1 GCA_030262715.1 Deltaproteobacteria bacterium | reverse complement strand
ACCATAGGTCTCCACGGCAAAAGCATCAGCCTCATATTCGTTTTTTCTCGAAATTATGTTCTCTGCGAGCCCTATCAACATCGCGATGGGGGTATAGAGAAAACCAAAGAAAAACAAGCTGGCATACACGGATAGGTGCTCCATTTTGAATGCAGCAAACAACTGTTCATTCTCGATGAAGAGGGAAAGTAGAAAAAGCGTCAGTCCCATTACAATTACTGACCTGACTATTGCCCGGATAATATGTTTTTTCTTGTAATGTCCCATTTCGTGCGCGAGGATCGAGACAAGCTCATTTACAGAGTGTCTCTCTATTAATGTGTCGAACAGCACAATTCGGCGCGAGTGTCCAAACCCCGTGAAAAACGCGTTGCTCTTTGAAGATCGCTTGGAGCCATCCATTTTGAAGATGCCCTTCATCTTGAAATTCTGTGACTTTGCATAATTTTCAATTGCAGTCCTTAACTCACTTTCCTCAAGTAGCACAAATTTGTTAAAAAATGGCATGATAACCACAGGGGCAATAAACATGAAGAAAATCTGAAACAGTGTAATTGCGACCCAGCAATAAACCCATGCCAGGTTGCCGGTTTTTTCGAAAAACCAGATAACAGCGGCAAACACGATTCCACCGATCAGAGCGGTCAATATTAATGACTTAATACTATCCAGTACGTATGTCTTGGGTGTGGTTTTATTGAAACCGTATTTTTCTTCTATCACAAACGTATCGTATAAGGAAAACGGCAGGTTCAGGATCTTGTTTGCAAAAATCAGTATTCCCGCAAAGATGAGTCCTGTGAGAATTGGCCCCTGTCCAAGGCTTATCGCTATCCGGTCCACAAAATTGAAACCGCCAACCAAAACAAATACGATTATTATAAGCGTCTGGAATGTGTCCACACAGATTCCGAATCTAGTGCCTTCTCGTAGATAATTCTGTGATTGCCTGTATTTCTCAGCATCATAGTAATCCTTAAACTCCTCCGGAAGCTCAGTCGATACGTGTTGTACGTTCAGCCAGTCCGAGACCAGGTCAAGCAGGTAATGGATGATAAGAATCAGCAGAATGACTGTAAGATAAGAGTTCATATAGGTTTCTGATAACGTCCCGGAATTTCTACAACCTATTGAAAATACAACGGTTTATTGAAGCCTGGATTTCTGCTTAGCACATGGAATAATAGAATGTTGATTTAAAAAAAGTTTCTCATTTATTAACTTTCCTGTCAAGAGAGGTTCTTACCAATAAGACATTATCCCATTAACCCGGAACCCCTGTCTGCTGACAGGCAGGCATCATTCCATCATTCCAATTGCGAGCGAGGCGACTAAGTTCAAAAGTATTTTCACGGTAATAATAGCCAGGCTGTTGTTAGAAAAAAATTTCATTGAATGGAAATTATTTTCCTCTATTTTTAATTTCTCATCTAAATTCCGGTACAGCACAGGAAAATCCCCCTTATTTTATTTATTTAAACGGTATCGATCTTGCGGCCTATGCATTTACAAGGCAAGTCGGGTTATGGAGGAAAACGACTATCTTTTTTGCATGATTAACATGAACGATTTGACTACTCATTCACTAGAATACAAACGACAACGCCACTTTGATCGCAGGAAAGCAAGAGTATCAATATTTTGCAGGCATTGGCTGACAGGAAGGCGCAAAGCAGTCAGAAGGGTGCCCGATAGGCAAAAATCCTATCAAATTGATACATATGGCCCCAAGACCCTTGCAGCCATTTTAGTCATTATTACACTTAGCATTTTAGATGCACTACTTACCCTTTTTCTGATTAGTCACGGAGCAACAGAAGTCAACCCGATAATGGCCTATTTTTTGGACATGGGGCCATCTATGTTTATTGCGGCGAAATATGTGCTGACTGTTGTTTGTCTCATACTTATATTAGCCGTTAGAAATTTCTACTTGTTTAATACCAAGGCTCGAGTAGAAATCCTGTACGTTTTCTTTATGATTTCTTTTGTCCTGGTTGTTAAGTGGGAGCTGTATTTAATCTTGTTTGCTATTTAGCTTCCATCCGGAAACACCCCCTATAATGCAACGAGTTTATATATTGAGTCATTATTATTTGTTGCGCATTTTGGACAATAGGAGAAACTGGAATGTAGGGGTGGGGTTTATCTCCATAAGCGCTAAGTTGTTTTGTAAACGTTCACAGGTTACATTTATGCCGTACGGAATTGTTTTGAAAGATGAACATCGAACATCGAACATCGAACGTCCAACGTCGAATGAAAAACGAATATCCAATACCGAACATTCAACGGCTATTTCTGTTTCTTTTCAGCCGTTTTGATACTCGTAACGAAAATCTTAATTAATTCTTCTGTTTCCTCTAAAATATCATTTAGTAGTTCAGGTTTTTTAATTAGCAGTCTTTCTTCCAGGTCATATGTCTGTTTCTTCATCTTTTCCCATTCAACATTCGATGTTGGACGTTCGATGTTCGATGTTCATTTTTTTTCAGTAAACCTTCCACAGTCCATCCAGTGAAAAAATAACTTAGCGCTTATGGGGTTTATCCCCGCCCTTGAAGTCCTATTTTAAGAAGGTTTTATATCGACATTTTTGAGATAAGGGACTTTTTTCTTTAATGTGTTTTCCATCTCATCTATCTTTGCCCCTACTGTCCTGGTAATTCTGTTGGCAAAGGCTGCGCAGAATTGCAGGAAATCCCCAAATGTCTCAATCTCACGAAAGTCATCTCTCAGGCTGTCTTCCATTTCCTCTATGAGAAGATAGCCGTTAAACTCGACTTCTGCACGGATCCGGTGCTCATACGGTGTCAGGAGGATCATCCGGATGTCCTTGATATCTTCCACGAGTGGAAAAGAGGATATCTGCTTTCTTACCTCATCCTGCAGTTCTTCAGGCGAGGCCTTTTCAACGAGGTTTTCCAGATTCTCCCTCATAAGGACTATTGCAATGACTGCCAGGATGATACCTATGATTATCGAGCCAATGGAGTCCCAGTAGACTTGACCTGTATATCTTGTGAGAAACAGGGCGACAGCCGCCAGGGTTACGCCAAAGACCGCTGCGCTGTCCTCCATGAGTACTGCCAGGTTTGCAGTATCCCCCCTTTTTCTGTCACGCCAGGCAACTACCAGTGAACCTCCCTCCGCCAGAAAAGATATCCCAAGGACAAGGAATGTCCATTTATTGATCTCAGGCTCGTACGGATGCAAGAGTCCGTGGATACCGTGGTAGACGGTGACCCCGGCACCTACAAAGAAGATCCCGCATGCGGAAATAAGCCCCCATACAAACCGCTCCTGACCTCTCCCAAGGGGGAATTCACGGGATGGACCTATTCGACTCCTGCGAATACCTATCCACAACAAGGCCTGGTTTGCAGTATCAGCCAGGGAGTGTATGGCCTCTGCCAACATGGATGCACTGCCTCCTGTCAGGGCAACAATAAACTTCAGACAGCAGACCAGGGCGTTAGAGCTAATAGCGACCTTTACTGACCTCATTTTTCAGGTTCCTCAAGGAAAAATTTCCTCTAATCCCTCTTTTTCTGAAGGGACTTGGAGGCATTTGATTTATGGATATTTTTTTTATTTTTGACTTTGTGGGAATGGTGAAATGCAATTTTCAGAGGTTTAAAGGGACCTACTGTAAGTTCAAGGATCTTGTCGTGTGCGAACCTTTTTATTCTCTTGATCTTGATTTTTGCGGTGTCCCCTTCTTTTTTAAAAAACAGGGCAAGTTTGAGGTCGGAAATATCCTTAACAGGCTCTCCATCAAAGCTCAACAACAAATCCCCGGACTTCAGGCCGGATTTTTGTGCAGGACTGTTATGCATGACTTGCTTTAGCACCAGTCTATTATCCTCATCATTGAGAATTACTCCCAGCTTTGCAGAGAACGGCGACTGTACCATAGGAGGAAACAAAAAGAAGTCTGCCATGCCCTGTTCCGGGTTATCACCGATTGCATTAGCTATTATTATTGCCTGATCATATTTACCGCGCCTGTAGGTCCTTGAGGGGATACCATCGCCAAAGGCAATGTGTCCGGTGCCAGCCAGTACTATCATCTGACGATCAGGATTATTGCTCAGGTAATCGTGGACGCTCTGCGCCATTGTCTCATCCCAAAGGACCTGGGCCTGATAAAAGTCATCAAAATCCTTGATTTCGCCTTCAGGGTGTTCTTCAAAAATTCGCCTTAAACGTGTTTTATAGACCGTATTTGACCAGTCGATATCCTTGGGCACCTGCTCCAACTCTTCGTCCGACAGGGACTCAAGGCCATTTCTTGCCACCTTTTTTGAAATTTCCGCCGGAAGGTTGAGCGCCAGGATCGGGATACTATGCTCCTTGCAGTACTCTATGATCGGACGGTAGATGTGATAATCATACCTCCATCTTTTAAGGTATTCGCTCTCTTTCAGGAAGGTCTTTTCGTCTATCTGACCGTCCAGATACCTGTCAAGCACATCCTGAAAAGGGCGCTGAAACATCTCCATGCCTACGGCAAGGCGGCGATCCCGTCTGTCAAGGCCCTGAATGACCCTCAGTTGGGCCATGTGATGGCTAAACCTGTCGTGACGTTCTCCAATATAGATCACCTGTTTTTCAGATACATCGTTAATTATCCGATCCGCTGGGGAAAGATCACTGGCAGCAATCCCCATAATTTCAGTTTGCAGGCCCAGGCGTATTCCATTCTGAGTGCGTGCCGTGTTTTTTTTCAACAGTTTGCCGTCCTTGAACCTCAATGTGCTATACTGTCCGTAGTGAGTAAGTTTTCTCAAGATAAGCCCCAGTTCTTTTGAGGAACTTGCCTTTATTAAGGCCACCACACCTGCCGGGTTTATGGGATTTTCTCTAACCGTGATGATGACTCCACTGTCCGGGTCCGGCATTTCCCATGTCAGTCGTTCAAGTCTCGGAACAGGGTCTCCCAGTATGAGCAAGGAACCTTTTTTCAGATCTGAGCCGGTCAGGCTATCAATGCTTTTTTCTTCAAATCCCAGTGAATTGAGAAAAACAGCAAATTGACCATAGATCTCTGAGCCTTGTGAAGGGAGCACGAAGAACTTGTGCTCTGACCCCAGGAGGCGGGAGAGCACAGGGGGAAACTCAGACGGATCCAGCTTGCGCATTAGATCATAGTCCGGGTCCAAAGTCACGCCAAGGGGTTGTCCTTCGACTTCGATGTTCACGGATTCCTTTTCGTTCTTTACACGAACACTACGGTGTATTTCCCCAGATGTGGTTTCAAATACCAGGGGCACCAGCAGGGAATAAGGGCTTTCCGTACCTTGCTGTATAGTTAGTTTTAGATTTTGAGACCCGCTGCCCGGATAAGTGATATTTCCCTTGCTTATAGTGAGTACCGGCACGTCTTTTCTTTTAAGCCATTGGTCAAAAAAGACAGATAGGTCCTTTTTGCCAATATCAGAAAAGACTGTTTCCAGCTCGCTCCAGCCCGCCATCTTAAATCGGTAATCCAGGACAAATCTTTTCAGGGCCTTGTTAAAGGCATCTTCACCTATCTCCTGTTTCAACATGTGAAACAACATCGTCCCTTTGCCATAACCTATAGCCTTTGAGGGTCTGTCTATCCTGAACCTGAATTGCGCAAGGGGAATAGTCTGGTCTTCATGGACATAGCTCTGGTAGTCCACAAGCAATCGCTGCCTGTAGTCGCTGCCCTGGCTTTTCCGTTCTTCATACAGATGGTCTGCCATATATGTGGTAAGCCCTTCACTCCAGTTACCTTCTTGTAGGTCCACATAAACTGAATTTCCAAACCAGGAGTGGAGTATTTCATGACCCAGGGAAGTATCCACAATGAAGGGGAGTCTTGCCACCTCTTGACCGAGAAGGGTATAGGTAGGGAAGCCATAGCCTGTAGGGACACGGTTTTCCACTATTGCAAATCGCTTAAATGGGTATGGGCCAAGGAGTCCTTCATAGAGATCAAGATAGTATTTGGACTTGTCAATGTATTTCCGGGCGAGTTCTTTATCCTCAGGGAAAAAGTATGCCGCAATTTCAATACCCTTGTGGCGTTCCAGACTGACTTGATACGGGCCTGCAACCAGTGAAATACCAGCCCTTGGATGGGGGAATTCAAAGATATAGACACTTGTCTTTCCCCTGGATTCTATCTTTACGGCATCTGCCTCGGATATGGCACTGAAGTCCGGAGGTACCGCGGCTTTAAGCTCGTAGCGGGCAAGCCCCTCCAATGTCGGGCACCAGCCACCAAGCAATACAACACCTTTGGTGTCTATAAAGCTATCCGTCATTGTATGGTCATTTTCTGCGCTGCTCATGAGGTTTAAGGATGGGAAATCCCTATGAAATTGAATCCTGAGCAACCTGTTTTTGGCCGAAGCCATAACAATGAAAGAGTCTTCTTCAATGGAAGGATTTATGGTCCGCCCCGCAAGGGTAACATGGTCTAACCCCACACCTCTTACATGTATCAGTACAGGTTTTTCCATGGGGAGTTCTGTTGAGGTCTCTCCCTTTATCCGGCGATTTTCTATATCCAAGGCCACGTCGATACTAACTATGGGTATATTGTCTTTATTTTTGTTGACTTCAGACCAGGCCGGAGGGTCAAAGGTCGTTAAAAATGCCAGGAAAAATAGAGATAATAACAGAAAATACGAGGTTCTTTTCATGATAATATCCAGAATACTTGTTTTTAAATCAATACATGAGAAAATATATTATACCTACTATCACAACGCTTATAACACGAAGTGTTTGACCCATCATGAGTATGATTGTACCCATTTTCGGCTGGAAGATGCCCAGATATATCGGCAGTTGGTGTCTCAGTGCCCTTACAGGAGTCGCAATTACACTGCCGAAAAGAAGTGCCAGCACGGTTTCTTTCACAGTAAGTACTCCTGCACCCATCATGGCCCCGGCTGCGGCAGCCCCGGCTGTGAATTCCGCAACTATACTGAATACCACCACAGATATGCCTTCCACAGGCAGGGCCTCAATTGTAATTATTGATGCACTCTTGTCCTGAAGCCACTCAAAAAATTCCCATTGCTGAAGGAGAACTACCATAATATAGATGGGCACGGTATACATGGCGATCTGGCTCAAACGGCCCGTGAGGTATTGGGTCAGGAGCTTTCTTACTCGCTCCTTTCCTGGTTCCCCTTCTTCTTTATTTTGATATTCCAGCCCTGGTTCCCCCATTTTCTTTGGTGATGACAGAATTAAACGGCCCAGGATGAGGACGATTACGGTCCTGAGCAATGCAGCCATAAGGGTCAGACTTATATATATTAATCCGGCCGTCCCGACCAGGGGTATAATGATAGCGAGGGTAGTTGGGAGATGCAGCGTGTAGGAAGGAAGACCCAGATTCAAGAGTATGGCCAGAAGCATCTCTCTTCTGTTTAATTTTTTCTCCTTATATGCATTCCAGAGAATGGTATTTGCAGCGACACCTGAGAGAAAGGCTGTTGTAAAGGCGGTTCCGCTCCAGTCACTGAAGTTGCCCGTATGCATGAGTGGTCTGGACAGTCTTGCAACTATTTCGGACCAACCCATTCCTTCTACCAGAGCACTCAAGCCAAGGCTAAAGGCCATGATTATCAAGAGGCGGCTAAGGGGCCAGGCTATTCGATGCGCGACAAGTGACCAGTCCACCCCGGGGGCTATGAAAAGGAGCCCTACAGACAGGAAGGTAATTGCTGTCCATACATATGGTGCCAGCTTCGGCCCCTTCTTATGCTTTACGTTATTTTGTTTGCCTGGTTGTGTCATAGATATGCATTCTTATCAATATGATACCAAAATCTGCAAAGAAATACAGACATCAATAGTCCTTATTTTTTCATATATGCTATTATGTAGTAGATGCTTAATAGATCCATACAAACCCTAAAAGAATACACAGGACCGCTCTTATTGGCACTGGTCATCGGGGCACTTGCCGGCCTGGGAGTAGTAATATTCAGGTGGCTGATACTTTTTGGCCAGGAGGTCCTGTGGCCTGCCGGCGCTAACTTTGTAGAACAGGTCCAACATGCCGGATGGTGGTGGAAGATTCTTATCCCAGCCGGTATGGGCCTGCTGATAGGACCCATAATTACTTTTTGGGCACCCGAGGTCAGAGGACCTGGTGTGCCGGAAGTAATGGAGGCCCTTGCTCTCAGGGGTGGTCGAATAAGGCATCGTGTTACTCTGATAAAGACCTTTGTTACAGCAGGGTTGATCTCAGCAGGTGCCTCAGTCGGGCGTGAAGGTCCTGTGGTCCAGATTGGCTCTTCCATTGGCTCTTCCCTTACCCAGATGTTAAAGCTGGGGCGGGATTCAAGGAGGCTTGCTGTTGCCTGTGGGGCAGCAGCCGGCATAGCAGCTACCTTTCAGGCCCCTATGGCCGGAACTCTGTTTGCAGTGGAGGTGCTGCTTTTCGACCTTGAAATCGCCTCTCTCAGCAACATAGTAATAT
>JAJSZR010000107.1 GCA_030262715.1 Deltaproteobacteria bacterium | reverse complement strand
ATCTTTGCAGCCCTTTCAAGGTCGAGAATGTCCAATCTTTCTCCTACCTCCCAGTGCGGAACTGGTTTGAACTCAAACTCTAATATGTCTCCCCAAGTCCTTATGACGGGATTTTCTGTCTCGTCCTTACCAACCGGAACAGAGGGGTGAGGTATGTTGGGCATTGAAAAAAGATATTCGTTAAGAGAGATTTCTTTTTCCTCAAGAAGGTTGTTTAGTTCCTTAATCCTGGAAGCAACCTTTTTCATTTGGGCTATAAGTTCACTAGTATCTTTTCTTTCCCTTTTTTGTCTCCCTATTTTCTCTGACACCCGGTTTCTGATGTTTCTAAGGTCTTCTACCTCTTGAAGCAGTTTCCTCCTTTGGGAGTCAACCTTAAGCAGAGACTCAAGGGCAAGATCGTTGCCTCGGGCTTTAAGGGCTTTACCAACCAGGTCTCTGTTTTCCCTGATGAATCTTATTTCTAACATTAAATGTCCTTAAAGGATCTCGGATTTTTGGTAATTGTAAAAACCATTTAAGGTTAAGTCATATACCAATGGTACCGGGTGAAATCAAATTATAAGGTGGTTGGATTCCCTGTTTCTCATTCTGGTCAGCAGGATCCGCATCGGGGTCAAATCCGATAATAAGTCAGTCAGAGTTTTCCATGGAGACCTTGCTATTAAATGCATCCAACCACAAATGTGCACATGATGTGTGCTTGTTCTTGAATAAGATCCAGGGTTCAGCAACCCGCTTCCATGAATCCTTCTAATCCTGTACGCAAGAGTTTTTTCTCTTCTTTCCCAAAACTTGTCAGAGGGCCAGGATAGGTGGTGCATGGGTTTTGGTAAATGGTTTGGTGTCTTAAGTGCAATTTTTGCCTGGGAATGACATTCACTAAAGTGGTTATCCAGATCAAAATCCGGTTCGTCTGTAATTTTAAGCAGGTTTTTCCTTGAAAGAACTTCATTTTCCCATAAAGGCAATTCGTTTCGCGCTAGATTCCCGCTATCAATTGCAAGACATGGGATGTTATTAATATTACTATATCTATAGGCCACTTCCCATTCAAAAGGTAAGTGGAGTTGGAGTTCAAGCAATTTAAGCCTGGAGTGAATCCTTCTTTCCTTGGGAAGCTTATATATTAAGTTCTTAAGACGAAACAACCATTTTCCCTGGTTAGATAATCGGTATCTAACGGAAAACTTGCTGATTTCTACAGTTAAAATGCCCGGCCTGAGATTTTCAATTATTTTATAAAGATCCTTTCTGCCTTCTGGATCAAGATGTACCGTACCAATAAGTATAAGATCGAACATTTCTTTAACAAATTGGAGTTAACCAAAAACTCAGATCCTTTCACGATCAAGGCTTCTATATTGTACGGCCTCGGACAGGTGAGCCATGGTTAAGCCAGTTGACTCCTCAAGATCCGCTATAGTCCTTGCTATTTTTATTATTCTATGAAATGCCCTTGCGCTCAAGGCCAGCTTACTTGCGACGGTCTCCAGAAACAACCTGTTTTCTTCTGACAATTTACAGAAAAACCTTAGCTCTTTTGAAGACATTTGGGAATTGCAGTGGATGGGAAGATCCTTGAATCGCTGTTCCTGTATTTTTCTGGCACTGACCACCCTCTTCCTAATTGTGGCTGAGCTTTCCCCTCGCCTTGCATGACCGAGCTCCGAATAGGGTACAGCAGGAACCTCGATTTGAATATCTATACGGTCAAGCAATGGACCTGATATCCGGTTACGATAACGGATTATCTGACTTGGGAGACATGAGCACTTGTTTCTTGGATCTCCTAAATGTCCGCAAGGACAGGGATTCTGGGCAGCCACAAGGGTAAACCTTGCTGGAAAGGAGAGTGTTATAGAGACCCTTGAAATGGTCACAACCCCATCTTCAATGGGTTGCCTGAGGCTTTCCAGGACATTCTTTTTGAATTCCGGCAGCTCATCCAGGAACAGCACCCCGTTGTGGGCAAGGCTTACCTGGCCCGGCCTTGGCACAGTTCCTCCACCAATTAGACCAGCATCCGAGATGGTGTGATGAGGTGAGCAAAAAGGCCTTAAAGTAATTAAGGGCTCGTCTGAGGACAAAAGTCCTGCTATGCTGTATATAGTAGTGGTCTCAAGGGCTTCTTCAAAGGTGAGCGAGGGAAGGATCGAGGGAATGCGTTTGGCCAACATGGTCTTTCCAGACCCGGGTGGGCCTATCATAAGCACGTTGTGACCTCCTGCAGCAGCTACCTCAAGGGCCCTTTTTGCATGTTCCTGGCCGATTACATCTTGAAAGTCCCTGTATTGGGATTTCCGCTCCTTAAATAACTCATTCAGATTAATGCGCAAAGATTCGATCTTAATGTTGTCCAGCAAAAACTCTACCACTTCAGAGAGATGACTTGCCGGAAGTACGGCGGTTTCTCTTACTACGGCAGCCTCAGGGGCATTTGCTTTTGGAACTATGAATCCATTAAGGTTCCAGTCCCTGGCAGCGAGAGAAAGGGGGAGCATACCTCTTGTGGATTTCAATGTGCCATCAAGGGATAGCTCTCCTGCAAGACAGTATTTACTGAGTACTTCCTGTGGAATTATCTCCGTGGCGCACAGAATGGCGCAGGCTATAGGGAGATCCAGGGCGGACCCCTCCTTTTTCATGTCTGCTGGTGCGAGATTGACTGTGATCCTCTGAGTAGGAAACGGATAGCCACAATTCTTAATAGCGCTTTTGACCCTTTCCCTGCTTTCTTTAACAGCCCCTTCAGGGAGCCCGACCATATTGAAAGAAGGAAGCCCTGGCGAGACATCTATCTCAATCTCTATAGGAAACGCCTCTATTCCTATAACAACCCCACTTTTCGCTATAGCAAGCATTAGTGATTACACCCTTTTGATCAAGTTTTTTTCAACAAGAGGCCCTATAATACTATTTTTCCGTCAATCGCGTGTTTTTGTATAAACACGACATAATAACCGATCGGCTGAAAAGGGCTTTATCTCAAACTTATTGGATTCAAACACTCTTCAGGGCATACATTGATTCGCATTTTTTTGGTGAGAATAAAAAATGAACCAGAGGAGGGGTTGATCAAGGAGATTGCCAGGGTACTTCAACTCGTTCTTTCAACTGATTTTTTGCATCTACCCAGACCAGGATGCTTTTACCTTTGGCTATTTGATCTTCAGAATACAAACCATAGGATGCTATAATTATCAGGTCGCCCGGTGATCCTTTTCTGGCAGCAGCTCCATTAAGACATATAGAGCCCGAGCCCCTGTCTCCTTCTATGACATATGTTTCAAACCTGTTACCATTTGAAATATTATAGACCTTTATATGCTCAAACGGGAGAAGATCAGCGGCATCCATCAAAACGCGGTCTATGGTGAGGCTTCCTTCGTAGTCGAGCTTTGCCTCAGTGATTGTGGCCCTGTGGATTTTTGATTTTAGCATCGATCGTAACATATCTAATTTTTAATTTACTTACATTTCATTGCGTTAGCAAGGTGTTGTCGATCAGACGAGTTTTTCCAACCCATACTGCCAAAGCGAGAAGGGCTTCACCGACAATCTCCCGGCATTCCTCCAGGCTCTCAGGATCCCCGAGAAAAATATAGTCAATCTTTGTATTATCAAAGGATTGGATGTGGTTTCTGATAGCTTGGATAACTTCCGGACCGGATCTGCAGCCCTTGGCCACCATTTTCTCAGCCAGCCTGAGGGCCTGAAAAAGAGAAAGGGCCGATTCGCGCTCTTTGGCATCAAGATAGATGTTGCGGGAGCTCATTGCCAGACCGTCGGGTTCTCTGACAATAGGATGGGCGATTATATTAACCGGCATGTTCAGGTCCCTCACCATGCGGCGAATCACCCGGAGTTGTTGAAAGTCCTTCTGCCCGAAGATTGCCATGTCTGGCTGCACAATAATGAGGAGCTTGGCAACTATTGTGGCTACACCGCGGAAGTGTTCAGGCCTTGAAGCGCCACAAAGACCATGACTCAACCCTTCGACCCTGATCCATGTCTGGAAACCGGGTGGATAAATATCCCCGGCATCCGGACAAAACAGGCAGCCAACACCTTGTCTTTCAGCCAGTTTCGAGTCCCGTTCAAAGTCTCTCGGATAGCGGCTCAGGTCTTCATTTGGGCCGAACTGGGCGGGGTTTACAAACAGGCTTACTACCACAAGGTCAGCTTTGCTTTTGGCCGTTCTCATCAAGGAAAGGTGCCCTTCGTGGAAAAAGCCCATAGTGGGGACCAGGGCTATAGACAAACCCTCTTGCCTCCACTTAAGAGCCTTTTTTCTCATGCCGGATATAGAGTTAATAGTTTTCATTTGATAACAGATGGTTGCGGGTCATTTCTCAAAGCAGGTAAGCCTCACCGGCAATTTTCATTTATGGAACATGCACCATCTTCTGTTTTGAAAAGATCCGACAGATTTTCATCCACCAAGGGCATCCCCCCGAAACAAGTATTCTGAATGTAGTTTATGATATTTCGCTCACCCTCGACGAAGGTTAATCCATCATGATTCTTGGCTATCAGTACCGGAACGGTGTCAATACCCAATATTTTCAGGGCAGCAGCGTTTATCCCGGGCAAATATTTTTCATTAGGGCTTAATCCTGGAAGTAGGTCAACACCTATTTTTTTAATTGGATTGAAGTGAAATTCGCACTGCGTGCATCCTTCCAGTGCCTCTATGACCTTGTAACAGTGGGGACAGTCCTCTGAAAAGATCAGATAGAGTTGTTTAACCGGATCCGAGCATCTCCTTACAGCATATGTCCCGTTGTCCAGGGTGAGTCCGCGCAGACGGTCTTCCGCAGATTCAAATCTCAACAGAGAAAACACGAACAACTGTACCACAATTATTGCTAACCCCAATGCTAATTGTCGAAAGCCCATCAAGATATTCAGGATTACGATCAAAAGAAAGACGAGCAGGCAGTAAGAACAGAACGTGTGGGCAACAAAGATCTGGTATCCCAGCAACACTCCATCGGCTGCAAGACCGGAAACAAGCAAGATGCGGAGCAGGGGCTCTATGCCAGATCTGCATTTTGTTATTATGGCTGTACAGAATACGGCAAAGAAATATACACAACCCAAGAGATTGAAATAAAAGGGTGAAATAAGGGTCAGGGCTTCTACAATTTTACATCCTTCATCAACACAGAAGGCCTCTCCCTTGAATATTATTAATAGTGCCTGGGCAATTATGACAATACAGGCGAAGAGTGACAGGTATATTAGCCCTTGGAGTGATCCGTGTTTCATAGACATCCTAATAATAGTCCCTACATGGTGTGAGGGAGGGTTTTGTTGATTGATCTGTTAGTGACAATCCTGGTTTAAGGGGATAAAATCGTTATTAGTATTCAGATTAGCTTAATAACTCATGAAAATCATCTTGAAAACCCTTTGTGCCATCATTAGAGTTCTCTTATGACTATAAAAAATCAAGCAAAACAGGACATGATATCCCAACTTATTGAGCGTTGTGCCATGAACGAGGGTCTGGACCCGAAGATTCTAGTCCAGGCCGTGGGGGCAGGGGTAGTGGTAATACCGCATAACAGGCATGTAGAGCTTAGCCGTCCCATGGCAGTGGGAAAAGGGATATCCACCAAGGTTAATGCAAATATAGGCACCTCAAAGGATCATCCTGAGCCGGAAGCCGAACTGGAAAAGCTCAAGGTGGCCCTGGAGGCAGGGGCCCACACGATAATGGATCTTTCCACAGGAGGCCCGATAAAGGAGATACGTCAGGCTATCAGGGATGCCTGTCCTGTACCTCTTGGCACAGTTCCTATATATCAGGCTGCTGTTGAGACAGTGGAGCGGCGAAAGCGCTCAGTGTGCGAAATGGAGGTAGACGATCTGCTGAGGGTAATTGAGGAACATGCCCGGGAGGGGGTGGATTTCGTGACAATTCACTGCGGTCTGACCCTCCAGGCTATGGAGCATCTCCGGTTGAAGGAACGCGTAATGGGGGTGGTTAGCAGGGGAGGTTCCTTCATCCTGGAGTGGATGATGTACAACCAGAAAGAAAACCCTCTCTTTGAACACTTTGATGATATCCTGGCAATAGCTCGGGAACATGAGGTTACCTTGAGCCTTGGTGACGGCCTCAGGCCGGGGTGCCTGATGGATGCAACAGACGGCGCACAGGTGCATGAGCTGATAGTCCTGGGTGAGCTCACACTGAGGGCGTGGGACGCGGGTGTACAGGTAATAATTGAAGGGCCTGGTCATATGTCAATGGACCAGATACCGGCCAACATTCTTTTAGAAAAGAAGCTCTGTCACGGAGCACCCTTTTATGTACTTGGTCCCCTGGCAACTGATATTGCCCCTGGATATGATCATATTACCAGTGCCATTGGCGGGGCCATTGCAGCAGCAGCCGGGGCGGACTTTCTCTGTTACGTGACCCCTGCCGAACATCTGAAGCTGCCGTCACTGCAAGATGTGAAAGAAGGGGTGATCGCCTCCCTTATAGCGGCTCATGCGGCTGACATAGTGAAGGAAGTCCCTGGTGCCATAGAAAAAGATCGGATGATGGCCGAGGCCAGGCACCGCCTTGACTGGAAGACACAGATAGAGCTTTCCATAGATCCTGAAAAGGCCCGCCTCTATCGTGAAGAAGGCGGGGAATACCATGGACCGACCTGCACGATGTGCGGGGAATACTGCGCGATCAGGACCTATAAGAGAGCTATGAGAAAAGGCCAGGAGGCAAGGGGTGATGCAAAAGAGATCCTTAAGGTGCTTGGACGAATCTCAGAGTGATTTCGAGCCTGTTGTTCCCTGTTTTCTGAGCCAGGATTGTGCCGGCCTTACCTTGGTCCTGAGGAAATGAATCCTGGTCCGGTTCTTACCATAGCCGGCTCCGACTCAGGTGGTGGTGCCGGTCTCCAGCAAGACCTGAAAGTCTTCACGGTTCTCGGGGCCTATGGCTCAAGCGTTGTTACTGCACTGACTGCTCAGAACACTCTCGGGGTTCAGGCCGTTGAGCCTGTAGACCCTGATTTTGTGGGGAAGCAGCTCAATACCGTACTTGAAGATATCCGCCCGGTAGCCATCAAGACCGGTATGCTGGCTAACGCCGCAATTGTGGAAATTGTTGCGGATTGTCTGGACCGGCACGCCGGCGAGGATGCCATAATAGTGGCGGACCCTGTCATGATTTCCAAAAGCGGGTATAGACTCCTGGAACAAGACGCCGTGGATGTCCTAATGGGCAGACTTCTTCCTGTTGCGGACGTATTTACACCAAATATCCCTGAGGCTGAAGTCCTTCTCGGCCGGCGCATTCAGACACCGGAAGATATGCGGCTTGCTGCCACCGATCTCCTTAAGCACGCAAATTGCCCTTCTGTCATCCTGAAAGGAGGGCATCTCCATGCCCAGGATCCTGTGGATATTCTTGCCCGTGAAGAAGGTGTTATTGAAATAACAGGGAAACGTATTTCCACACAACACACCCATGGAACCGGATGTACTTTTTCTGCTGCACTTTTGGTATTTCTGGCTCGTGGACTGGGAATGGAAAATGCCGCCCGCAAGGCCAAGGAATTTGTGACCCGGGCAATCAGGGGAGCAATTCCTGTTGGCAAGGGTATAGGGCCAACGAATCCTTTGAGTGTAATCGAAGATGATGTTGCTCGTTATCCTGTAATTGAGGCCCTTGAGAAGGCATGGAAGCACCTTTTGTCATTCCCTTGTCGCTCTTTGGTACCAGAGGTTCAAATGAATCTTGGCTATGCCCTTCCTTGGGCAGGCTCTGTGCAGGATGTGGCTGCTTTTCCGGGAAGAATTGTGGCCCTGGAAGAAGGTGTGGCCAGGATAAGGGGTCCGGTCTATGGGGCTTCAAGCCATGTGGCCAGGATAATATTGACCGCGATGGGTCATGATCGTGCATACAGGTCTGCCATGAATATCCGCTATGATCTCGGGTATCTTAAGCGGGCACAGGACCTCGGTTACTCAATGGCCGAGTTTTCCAGAAAGGATGAACCTGAAGAGGTGAAAGCCAGGGAGGGTTCCACCTTGGTATGGGGGGTAAGAAGGGCCATTGAAAGGGTAGGTATGGTGCCCGATATCATACATGATGCAGGAGATATAGGAAAAGAGCCGATAATTCGAGTCCTGGGACACGATCCACTGGAAGTAGTGGACAAGGCCTTGAGATTGGCTGATTTTTTGTAGCTTTTATTTCTCCCACTCTGTGCGGATCCTCTGGATCACTTTTTGCACATATTGGAGCTTATCAGGAGGACAAATTCCCAAGAGAGGAGATCCCTGTTCCACCGCAGCCCCTGATTTGAAATAGACCTTGTAAAGTGCCCCTGGGACCCCTTTATAGCTGATTACCGTGTCTCTTTTCATAAGGGACATGATCAATACCTCATCCCCGGACTCTACGGACACACTCCCTTCAGGCCGCTTTTCCATCTTTATTGAAATCTCAGGTGCAAGGAAATATCTGGCTCGCTGGGGGGCGGGAAGATTGAGCATAAGGTATTTCTATGCTGTCATAGAATGACCAAACCCTGACAAGCCTGAATGTTGTTTTATTTCGTGCTTTCAATCTTTCGTATTTTCGTGATCGTGTTTCAGAATTTTCTGCCAGAAAAAACGCGAAAATAATTATTAAGGCCCTAATAAAGTCGACCGCTTTTGCCAATGCCGTGATGGAAGAATATATAAAGGTCGCTGCCATTGAAAATGGGATTGAAGCCCA
>JAJSZR010000106.1 GCA_030262715.1 Deltaproteobacteria bacterium | reverse complement strand
ATTTGAAACTTGAAATTTGAAATTGGGAAAACAAAAAAATGTAGATGCGTTATCTAATTTCGAATTTCCAGTTTCAGCATCCGTATTCAATTCGATAATGCACGTTTTTTTGAAGAAAGTGTAAACTGGTGAATGAAGGATGCCGAATGTTTATTAAAAAGTCGGCCCGCTTAATGGCAAGACACGGATGGCATCTGGTACCATGTGGTATGGTTCAGCAATGGCTATGAATTCGACCTTAGATAAGATCATCCGTTTGGGACGAGGCGAGGAAGCAGCAGACTTATTGCTCAAGAACGGCAATGTGGTCAATGTCTTCACCGGCGAGATACTTCGGGCCGACGTGGCCGTAGGTGGTGGAATCATCGTAGGCGTTGGTGAAGGATACGAAGCAGTTAAGGTCATAAATCTTTCCGGTCAATATGTCTGCCCCGGCTTTATTGACGGCCATATCCATATCGAGAGCACAATGCTCTCACCTTATCAGTTTGCCCGGGCCGTGGTCCCAAGAGGCACGACTGCCGTTGTTTGTGATCCCCACGAAATCGCAAATGTTCTGGGACTCGAAGGTATTCGCTATATGTTGGAGGCCAGTGAAGACCTGCCCCTCACGGTCTTTGTTATGGCATCTTCCTGTGTCCCTGCCACCCACATGGAGACAGCAGGAGCAGCACTCTCTGCCCAGGATCTGGCGCCTCTTTTTGACCATCCACGGGTAATAGGCATGGCAGAGATAATGAACTTTCCGGGCGTACTTTATTGCCTTCCGGATGTTCTGGCCAAACTGGAAATTGCCGCTCAGCGAGGCCTGCCTATTGATGGACACTGTCCGGGGCTCACCGGCCGTGATCTACAGGCATACATAGCTTCCGGCATTAACTCAGACCACGAATGTACCAAGCTTGAAGAGGCATTGGAAAAACTTCGCGCCGGGATGTACCTTTTTATCCGCGAAGGAACTACTGAACACAACCTGATTGAACTACTGCCGGTGGTTACGGCTGATAACGCCCGCCGATGTCTCTTTGTAACAGATGACAGGCATCCAAAAGATTTAATGGATTTCGGCCACATGGACTATTCTATCCGTCTGGCAGTGAAGGACGGATTGAACCCCGTTACGGCCATTCAGATGGTAACTCTGAACCCTGCGGAACGCTTCCGCCTATATGACAGGGGTGCCGTGGCCCCTGGATACCGTGCCGATCTGGTGATCCTGAATGACTTGAAGGACTTCTCTGTGGAAAAGGTCTTTAGCAGGGGGCATCTAGTGGCTGAAAATAACAGCCCATTATTTGATGAACCACAAAAGACATACGATGTTTCCTCTTCTGCAAATATAGTTTCAAAGGGCCTAAGCTTCGAGATCCCGGTCCAGGGAGAGCGGGTCCGCACCATCGGTGTGGTTGAAGGGCAGATCGTAACAGAGGCATTGGAACTGCCTGTAAAACATAGAAACGGTCTTGCCGTGGCCGACGTGGATCGAGATATCCTCAAACTGGCAGTTATCGAGAGACATCACGCTACAGGCAACATAGGTCTAGGTTTTGTTAAGGGCATAGGCCTCAAGAAGGGCGCTCTGGCCAGCACAGTAGCCCATGATTCTCACAATCTTATAATAGTCGGCACAAACGATGCGGACATGGCCGCTGTTGCCCATGCAGTAATCGAGATGGGTGGCGGGCTTGCAGCATCTGCCGGCAGGCAGTTGCTGGCAAGAATTTCCTTGCCAATTGCAGGCCTCATGTCAGAGGCCCCTTTTGATATTGTGCGCAAAGAGATGGATGAACTTCTGTCAGCAGCCTCTGCCTTGGGGAGTCCCTTGGGGAACCCCTTCATGGCTCTGAGTTTTTTGGCCTTGCCTGTTATCCCTGCGCTGAAACTTACTGACCTCGGTCTCGTGGACGTAAATAAATTCGCATTTGTGTCGCTGTTCGTATGAATTGTCATTGAAGATTTCGATAAAGGAAATCGAAGCAACGCAGCAGATGGGGTATTTTCAGCGGAATCAGTGATAGAACATGGAAGATCTTTCTGAATTCACGATGTACAAAATGAAATTCGTCCGTAATGAGGCTGGTGTCGGCTCTTTTGCCTGCGTGCCTGCAAAGGAAATGAGTGTCCAGCAGGCGCTGGATTACCTGAAATCGCGTCCGAATGATCAATTCATGCATAACTACCTGTTGTTTACCCTGGCAGAATACGACGAAGACAAGCTTGAAGACTTGATTGAGCAAAAAAAAGAAGATATTCAATTCCTGGCGGCTGCTTACGAGGTAAGCGTATTGCGCGGATTTCCTGACGTGCACAGTAAACTTGAAAAAATGGGTGCAAGAAAACTTGCCGGGCATACCCCCTTGATTTTCGCAAGATGGGCCTTGGACAAAGACTCTCCTGGGCATCTGTTTTGGACAGACGTGTTTGTAAAGAACGTCTATAATCACGAACCGCTTCCGTCCCTGAGTGAGATCGAGTTTTCCATACCATTTGATCTTGATGATATCGATCCGGACAGAAAAGACATGGTGCATATAAAGGACATCTGTTCCAAATCAAACACAAAATCCGTTATGCCGGGAGTTTCAGTGAGGGGGAAGACAGCGTCAGAGACCGTCAAAGATATCGTGAAAAGACTCACCAATATTGACCTGATTACCGGAACTGAACGGAAAACAGTGTGGTCTCTCAGCCCGTATGCGCTGGAAAAATCATGGAAAATAGAGGTTCAGGTTGCTGTTGGAAGGAACAGGTGGAGACTCGCCATTCCTCAGACAAGCTACGGAAAAGGCATGGAAGAAGACCATGCACGGGCCTCGTATTTGATGGAGATAGTCGAAAGATATTCATCTTTTGCAAGTTTTTCCAATGACTTGACTGTCGGATACAAGAATGAGTTCAATCTCGTTAGATCCAACTACACTGATTTGGTAGCGCAGGGGCTTTTTGTACTTGATCCGAACACCATAAATCTTGAAGTCCCTTACGAGGACCAGGTGTTGTACTGGATAGCAGGCCGGGAAATTCGCGCAGACGGGAGCGCCGAGATATATTTGCCCGCCCAGTTTGTTTTTCTGTTCTGCAACCTCGATGAAACGGCTTTGACCAGTGGGGTGTCATCGAATGGCCTTGCTTCCGGCAATACGGAAGATGAGGCCAGGCTGCATGCCTTGATGGAATACCTGGAAAGAGATGCTGAAAGAGTTGCGCTATACTCTCAAGAGAGGTGCTTCTCGCTGGAAGCAGAAGATACCACAGTAGCCTATATCCTATACAGATGCAGGGAAAGAGGTCGTTATGTTCAATTTCTGGATTTGACCCCTGATTTTGGAATACCTTGTTACAAGGCCTTTGTGCAGACTGGGAATGAAATTGTAAAGGGTTGTGCAGCAGACCTGAGTGGAAAGGCCGCGGCGGTATCTGCATTGACCGAGCTGGCATATCCGTATTTTGTCAGATCAAATCCGCCTCCGGCAGGACAAAAGACCATAAAATACGAGGAGCTTCCCGATTATTCATCAGGGGATGTAAGTCGTGACCTGAATACCGTGGAGAGACTGCTGCTATCAAATGGCCTTAAACCGCTTTATGTGGACCTGACAAGAAAGGACCTGGATGTCCCTGTAGCAAGGGCGTTTGTGCCTGGTTTGGAGTTCATGGCGATATTAGACAGGTTCTCGAACTTCAGTAAGAGACAATTCAGAAACTATCTTAAAACAGTCGGAGCTGGGTGAGCGAAAATTCTATCTTTCATGAAGTTCTTTTCTCGATGCCGTGATTATGCCTCCAAATACATCTTTATGCCGAAATTATAAATCCGTTGTTCGTATCGGTTGATCAGATCATAAAAAAGATTGTTGCAGCCCGAATTGATGGCGGCAATTAAGTCATAATCTTAATCCTTCTTCGTTTCGTTTTTCAGTTTGCGTGCCTTTGTACTTTTTTCCTGTCACCTGACAGGAGTCGCGCATTCAGGTAAAGATTCCAAGTTTGGGCAGGATGTAGACCTGCAACAGATACCATATACCTACAAAAGCAATGATAATCAGAATTTCTTTCATTTTTTACCCCTCATTCATATGTTGTTGAAGAGCGGTTGTCCAGTCCTTTTTGGTCACCAGGCAGTATAGCGCCATCATTAAATACAACATGACCGTACCGAGGTAGCCAATGTCCAGAAAAATAATAAAATCATGCAAAAAGTATATCCGGATAGGTTTCTGACCACTAGAAAAATACCGGATATGACGACTGCCATTAAAATAAGGCCTCGAACGGCCCCCGACAAGCTCACCCGTTTTTGCCGGACCGGTCCGTTCAATACATAAAACTTTACGAGCATTTTGTCCCAATTCCAATCCCACATTAGTCTGCGTCAGTCTGCGAGTGTCTGCGGTTAACATAAATGATTCAGGGCAGAAAAAGTGTTAGCATGTACAGTACGGCGTGAAGACAAAAGTATTGAAGCAAGCGGTAAGGAGAAACATGTAACGCTTTCTCGAAGATTTTATGTTTGAGCTGACAAAAGAGGAAAGTCAATTTTTAAGGTCACAAAATGTGACCTTAAAAAGAGGGCAGCATTCAAAGTATCGTAGCTCATCACAGTGGCCAGCCATGAAGTGATCTTGATATCGCTTTGTGCAAAGAAAGCCTACAAATCTGGAAGGCGCTTGGCTTGAACATGAAGGGATTATTGTGTAATTGCCTTGGTTAGATGGTTTAACAGGAACAGTCACTTGAAGCGTTGAGGAAAGAAATGGCAAAGTGAAAGAAGAATTCCTAGGTCAAAGATAATCGCCATGATGAAAAGAGGAAGAACAATCCTCCCATCGGCATGGTGAGTTATGAGCCAAAATAATTCTAGAATGTTGAGTACTTGTTCTGTTTTACTCCGTTATTTTTTAGCCCGATAGTATCGGTTGCTTATTGTTAAGCAGACAAAGAGGTTTCCATGGAAAAACTCAAGCCAACATGGGATCATCCGGGAGGGAAACTTATTGAACTTGGGCCAGCGGCACTGACAGATGCAGAACTTCTCGCCATTTTGATCGGAAGCGGATACAGAGGAACGACGGCCCAGGATATTGCAAGGAAACTGCTGGATAAATATTATTCAATAGCCGGACTTTTGGGAAAGACATTTGCGGACTTTCCAGATATTAAGGGCCTAAAGAAAGGCAAGATGGCGCGGATTGCGGCTCCGTTTGAAATGACAAAAAGGATATTCAGCGAGAACGAATGGGATCTTCCCAACAGCAGGCTTGTGAAATTAACCCTGCCCGAGCTGTCCGATGCTGATATCCTGGCCGTGATCATCGGGAGCGGGTATAAAGACAAGACGGCAGAAGGCCTTGCGCGAGAAGTGCTAGACAAATATGGGTCAATAAGCGGCATCATGGGGCAAAAGCTCTATAACATCGCGCAGATTGAGGGGTTAGGTGATGTCAGGGTGGTCAGAATTGCCGCCGCTTTGGAAGTAGTGCACAGAATTGCGAAAGCGCTCGAAAGGGAATAAGTTTGAAAAGGAATAGGCTTAAAAAACCAAGAAAAGTGGATGCTTCGGCAACAGGCACAGGGCATGTCGTTCACATAAATCGCCAGATCCCCCCACTAGCCCATACTTCCATATATCTCTGGCACAAATACTGGTCAAGGAAGACATGGAATGTGGTGGGGAAATACATTAAGGCGTACTGTCCAGAAGGTGGTATTGTATTTGACCCTTTTGCAGGCAGCGGCATTACCGCGATGGAGGCCCTGAAAAATGGACGCAAGGCCATTGTTTGCGACCTGGTTCCCATTGCCACCGAAATTACACGCCTCACCATCAAACCCGTTAATGAAGTTCATCTCTATGAAGCCTATAAACGGGTGGAGGAAAAGGTAAGGGATAAGATTAAAGATCTTTATCTGACTAAATGCCGGAAATGCCGAAAGGAAATTGTCTTTGATTGTGCAATATGGAAAGGAGACCAGTGTTTAGAAATTCGCTATCAATCATGCCCCCACTGTGGCGACAGGCAGGAAAAAGACTGTAAGCTTGCCGGATATGACAAAGATCTACTTCAAAAGATTGAAAAAAAAAGCATAAAAGAATGGTATCCTACAAACCCGTTCTATTATCCAGACGGCAGACCATTCAAGGAAAAACAACAATATGAATCCGTGGATGAACTCTTTACCAAGAGAAACCTCCAGGCCCTTGCGTGGCTGATTGAGGCCATAGAAGAGGAGCCAAAAAGGGATTTAAGGGATTTCTTAAAGATTGGTTTTTCTTCTATGACTCATTTATGTACAAAAATGATGCCTGTAAGGCCAACCCGCCCTTTCAGTTCGGTATGGAATGAACATAGCTATTGGTCAGCAGATGTGTTCATGGAATTGAATGTCTGGGATAGGTTTGAGAACACAATAAGTGGAAGGCAGGGGCTTTTAAAAGCAAAGGCCGAATCGAACAAGATTTTCAAGGATTTTAAGATTGCTTCTTCTTTTAAACAAGTCCTTTCCGGCAAAGCAAATGTATATATATACAATGGTTCCTGTCTCGACCTAATGCAGAAGATACCGGAAGGGGCGGTTGACTATATATTTACAGACCCACCTTACGATGCATCTATTCAATTCGGTGAGCTTTCCTATATGTGGGTCTCCTGGCTTAAGATGAATACTGATTATATAGAGAAGCTCGTGGCAAACGAGATTGTAAGGAATGAACGCCAACACAAGGATTTCAATTCATATTACGCCCTCCTCTCTAACAGTTTCCAAAAGATGTTTAACGTCTTAAAACCTGAACATTATCTTACTCTTACCTTTCATAATCCTACCTTCAAGGTGCGCAATGCTACAATAAGGGCGGGGGTCTTTGCAGGTTTTGAATTCCAAAAGGTACACCATCAGGAGCTCGCAAGGCCTTCTGCAAAGTCTCTGCTTCAGCCCTTTGGCGCGGCCCAGGGGGACTTTTATCTCAGGTTTAATAAACCGAAATCCGCAGTCTCGAAACCCGAAGAGATTGACGAGGTCAGGTTTGAAAATATTGTTGTTGAAACTACCATAGCACTTCTTGCGGAGAGGGCAGAACCCACACCGTACACAATTATTATAAACTACATAGACCCTGTGCTCGCAAAACACGGTTACTTTGGAAGCCTCCGCACAGGCCTTGATATAAACACCGTTCTAAAAAAGCACGTTGATAAAGAGTTTGTGCTCCTTCATGCAAAGCTTGGCGGGGCAGAGGGTAAACTCTGGTGGTTTAAGGATACATCTATTGTACCTCGACTTAATGAAATACCATTGACTGAAAGGGTGGAACAGACAATCTACAGAAAACTTTATCAAAGAGGAAGGGTAACATTTACCGAGATTTGGGATGCTGTCAGTACGGAGTTTCCCAATTCCCTTACATCAGACAGTACGAGCATAAAGGATGCTCTTAATATCTATGCAAGGAAAGTCTCAGGCGGCTATTGGCTTTTAAAACCGGAGATACAACAACGTGTCAATCAGCACAGTGAAATCATCGCAATCCTTGCCATCATTGGTAATGAAAAAGGGCATGATATCTGGATCGGGAAAAGGGAACAGCGTGAAAGAGACAGTGGGCTGGTCTCAAAAGGGAAAACCCTTAAGGAGTATATGACACTTAAACAATTGAAGGTTGATAATGCTTCAAATCAGAGTGTAATAGAGAATATTGACCTTATCTGGATAAAGGGTAAAGAGATCAAGGCTATCTTTGAAGTAGAATCAACCACCACGATGACCAGTGCGTTGATGCGGGGTTCGAATGTGTACCAGAGAGTCGATAAATTTATGGTCTTACCGGAGGAACGGGAAGGTCAATTAAGAAACAAACTGACCTCTCCGCTCTTTAAAGATCATTTTGAAAATGAAAATTGGCAATTAATATATTTTGATACTCTTAGAGATGCATATGTAAAGCAAAAGGCAAAAACAGATATTTACAGCTTGATAAACAAAAAGACCGGAACATCAAAAAATAGGGCGGTCTCGAGTACACATATTCAGAGACAGCTTTTTTGAAGATAAAACATACTCTATCATTATCCATAGGGGAGTTTTTATGTCCTGAATTTCCCTTATGGCAAACTGAAGAGGGAAATTGAAGGCCAAAAAGATTATTGATGTCTTGCCAAAGTCTCACCCCTTTGAAATTCGCTATTCGGGGGTTGAAAAAATCGACTGGGAATCCTGCCGCAATGTCTTGGACCAACGGGAAAAAGAACGCATTCTCAAGAAGCAATGGTAATATCTTTTGTTTTCACGAACAACTAAACCTCATCCAAACATATATGACCATGGAGAACATCTCGTTGGCAAAGCTGAATAACAGAGAAAGGGCACGAGGCGATGTTAGCAGGACACAAACCGGTTCAATTGTAGCCGAACCAAAGTCAACTGCTGCTAGAATAGTTGCAGCAATTAACTTGTTAGACTCGTGGCTAGAGGGAGAAGAAGCAGAGCAACGCGAAACGCTCAGCTATATAATGAAAGCATTGGATGAGGACCGACTGTCTAAACGTAAGTTGTTTCCATGAATACGGTGGTTATGCTCGATATCGGCCCTCTCGGGCTCGTAACAAACCCAAAAGGATCTGATGAGGCGATGGAATGTAATCGCTGGTTGGTTTCTTTGTTGGAGAAAGGTATTCGCGTTTGTGTTCCAGAAATCGCAGACTATGAACTCCGCCGTGAGTTGCTTCGTGCGCAAAAGAGAATAGGTCTCGAACGATTGGACGCATTAAAAAGCACTATTTATTATCTTCCGATTTCCACAGAGGCTATGCTCAAAGCTG
>JAJSZR010000105.1 GCA_030262715.1 Deltaproteobacteria bacterium | reverse complement strand
GCCCGGTGACAATGTATCTTTTGAGGTTTCGATGATTCAGCCCATAGCCATGGAAGAGGGAGTTCGATTTGCGATCCGCGAAGGTGGCCGAACAGTCGGGGCCGGCGTGGTGACAAAAATCGTGGAGTAGGAGGCGGGTTATGAGAGAGATAGTCACCCTTGCATGTACGGTCTGCAAGCGGCGTAATTATACTACTACAAAGAATAAGCGAACAACTCCGGATAAGCTTGAATTTAAGAAGTACTGCCGATTCGACAGAAGGCATACGATACACAGGGAGATAAAGTAGGATTAATAAGCCGGCACAGGAAAGGTCGGATCTCAACAGGCCAGTAGCTCTAATGGTAGAGCACCGGACTCCAAATCCGGGAGTTGGGGGTTCGAGTCCCTCCTGGCCTGCCACAGTTCGTTATCAGAAAATAAAAACCGGCTCCAGCAAGTTGGGAGATTTAATTGTCAAAAAGTAAAGCCAGAAAGTCTCAGAGTAGAAAAAAAGCACCGGACATAACCCAAGGCAAGGTCAAGCCTGCCAAGGGCTATTCGCCCAACTATGGCTCTGGCCGGGCAGAGGTCAGTCCTGCTTTGAGCAGCGGCATTAAAGGTTGGGTGGATAGGGTTAAGTCCTTTCTCATAGAGGTCCGCGTCGAGTTTGACAAAATAACCTGGCCTTCCAGGAAGGAAGCAATTGCGCTGACTGCCGCTGTATTGGCAATTACCTTTTTCTTTACCGCTTACCTTGGCATAGTAGATATTTCCCTGACAAAGCTTGTCAGCTTCCTCATTTATTAACAGGAGTATTATACAAGTCTGATGTATATTGGTCGATTAGTCGCTGTCATCTGAGGCAATTCCTTGAAAATCAATAAGTTGGTCAACGTCACCCGTGACTTTCTATAGCTTTTATAATGAGTAACTTCTAATGGCGCATAAATGGTACATTATTCATACTTATTCTGGGTTTGAGCATAAGGTCAAGGTCTCTATAGAGGAGAGGATTAAGCAGTACGGGATGGAGGAATATTTCTCCGGGATCGTTGTCCCTATGGAGAAGGTAGTAGAAATCCTAAGAGGAGAAAGACGTACTTCATCCAGAAAGGTTTTCCCGGGCTACATTCTGGTTAGGATGGAATTAAATGATAACTCGTGGCACCTGGTTCAGGATACCCCAAAAGTGACCGGCTTTATCGGCGGCATGCAGAATCCGGAACCCCTTTCGGATGAAGAGGCTGAAAAAATAATCCGCCAGATGGAAGAACGAGCTCTAAAGCCGGTACCCAAGTATAGTTTTGGAAAGGGTGATCATGTGATTGTAACAGACGGGCCTTTTGCCAATTTTAACGGTGTCGTAGACATGGTTAGCCCTGAGAGAGGAAAGATCCGGGTACTTGTCTCTATTTTTGGAAGGTCAACACCTGTTGAACTGGAATTCGGACATGTACAGAAGGCCGGTTAAAGGAGAATATTATGGCAAAGAAAGTCTTATCATATATCAAGCTTCAGATTCCTGCCGGGCAGGCAAATCCATCTCCGCCTGTGGGACCCGCTTTAGGACAGCACGGTGTGAATATAATGGAGTTTGTAAAGGTCTTTAATGCAAGGACACAGGACCAGATGGGGATGATAATCCCTGTTGTGATAACAGTATATACAGACAGGTCATTCAGTTTTATTATGAAGACGCCTCTTGCAACTGTTTTGCTGAAGAAGGCGGCAAAGATCGAGAAAGGGTCGGGAGTCCCTAACCGGGACAAGGTTGGCAAAGTTACCAGGAAGCAGGTAGAGGAAATCGCCATGAAAAAGGAGCCGGACCTGACCGCTGCCGATTTGTATGCGGCTGTACGTTCCATTGAAGGCACGGCCCGGCTTTATCGGCGGCATGCAGAATCCGGAACCCCTTTCGGATGAAGAGGCTGAAAAAATAATCCGCCAGATGGAAGAACGAGCTCTAAAGCCGGTACCCAAGTATAGTTTTGGAAAGGGTGATCATGTGATTGTAACAGACGGGCCTTTTGCCAATTTTAACGGTGTCGTAGACATGGTTAGCCCTGAGAGAGGAAAGATCCGGGTACTTGTCTCTATTTTTGGAAGGTCAACACCTGTTGAACTGGAATTCGGACATGTACAGAAGGCCGGTTAAAGGAGAATATTATGGCAAAGAAAGTCTTATCATATATCAAGCTTCAGATTCCTGCCGGGCAGGCAAATCCATCTCCGCCTGTGGGACCCGCTTTAGGACAGCACGGTGTGAATATAATGGAGTTTGTAAAGGTCTTTAATGCAAGGACACAGGACCAGATGGGGATGATAATCCCTGTTGTGATAACAGTATATACAGACAGGTCATTCAGTTTTATTATGAAGACGCCTCTTGCAACTGTTTTGCTGAAGAAGGCGGCAAAGATCGAGAAAGGGTCGGGAGTCCCTAACCGGGACAAGGTTGGCAAAGTTACCAGGAAGCAGGTAGAGGAAATCGCCATGAAAAAGGAGCCGGACCTGACCGCTGCCGATTTGTATGCGGCTGTACGTTCCATTGAAGGCACGGCCCGTAGTATGGGTATTGAAATTGTTGATTAAAGGGAGAAAGATTCCATGGCAAATCATGGCAAGAAATATCGAGATGCAAAGGCCAAAGTAGATACCAATAGAAGGTATGGTTTAGATGAAGCAATAGACGTGGTCCTCGGTACGCACTATGTCAAGTTCGATGAGAGCATAGATGCAGCTATAGTTCTGGGGGTTGATCCCAGGAAGGCAGATCAGAATGTGAGAAGCTCTGTTGTCCTTCCTCATGGTACGGGACGCACTCAAAGGGTCCTGGCCATTGCTAAGGGTGAAAAGGCCAAAGAGGCTGAAGATGCCGGTGCCGACTATGTTGGGGCTGAGGATGTGATAGAAAAGATTAAGGGGGGGTGGCTTGATTTTGATAAAGTTGTTGCCACCCCTGATATGATGTCAATGGTGGGTAGGATTGGTAAGATTCTCGGCCCAAGAGGTATGATGCCAAATGCAAAAACCGGAACCGTCACCTTTGATGTTGCCAGAGCGGTTAATGAGATAAAGGCAGGAAAGGTAGACTTCCGGGTAGATAAGGGTGGGGTTATCCATGTTCCTTTGGGCAAGGTTTCCTTTGGTTCCAATAAAATCAGAGAGAATTTCGCAGTGCTTGCTGAGAGCTTACTTCGTATAAAGCCTTCCACAAGTAAGGGGGCCTATGTGCGGTGCGTTGCACTGTCTACTACAATGGGACCAGGAGTGAAGGTAGATCCATCTGAAGTTAAAGCAGTCACTATATGATTATTGTTTACAGAGAATTTTAGTTTCATATTAACCCATAGCTCATTAGTCAGAGACAGTAGGTACGCCTTATGTGTTTAATAGAGCTGGTCCAGCACTTAGCTCTACCTACCCAGATAGGTGAGACCTCTGCCTTTGGCAGTAAAAAATAACTGCCCATGGCAGAAAGGGGGGAGAAGTTTGGCTTTAAAGATTAAGGAGAAAGAGATCATAGCTGGGGATCTGCATGAGAAGTTTTCCAGGTCTGAAGCTGTAATTATAACTCAGTTTCCAGGTCTCGACGTTGCAGGTGCCAATAAACTTCGAAAGAAGCTCAGGGAGTCAGGTGCCGGGTTCAAAGTATCAAAAAATACCCTTTTTAAAAGGGCCGTGCAGGGTACTCCGGCAGAAGTACTTTCAGATCAATTTTTAGGCCCTAATGCCGTGGCCTTTGCCTATGAAGATCCAGTAGCTATGGCCAAGGTTATAGTGGAGTTCGCGAAGGAGAGTGAGATCCTTGAGATCCGCAGCGGCGTTTTGGATGGAAAGCTCATTGACGTTGCCCAAATCCAGGCCCTGTCAGAACTTCCAAATCGAGAGGTTCTGCTTGCAAAGCTGCTTGCGGTTCTTGTTGCCGTTCCTACAGGTCTTGTCAGGGCCCTGTCAGGTATACCGCGAAAGTTGCTCTATACGTTGAGGGCAATTGAAGATCAGAAAAAATGAACATGCCCTTAATGGGTTAATGATATAGATAGTTAATAAGGAGATTGAAATGGCTATTTCCAAAGAGGATGTAATTGAATTTATATCTAATATGACAGTGCTTGAACTCTCTGAGTTGGTCAAGGAGTTAGAGGATAAGTTTGGTGTAAGTGCTGCGGCACCAGTCGCAGTAGCAGCTGCCGGTGCGGTTGCTGGTGAAGGGGGCGGTGCCCCTGCTGAGGAACAGACAGAGTTTGATGTTGTTCTAGTAGAATTTGGCAGTCAGAAGATCAAGGTAATCAAGGAGGTCAGGGCCATAACAAATTTGGGCCTTAAGGAGGCTAAAGATCTGGTTGAGAGCGCACCAAAACCCATCAAAGAGGGTATTTCCAAGGAAGACGCTGAGAAGATAAAGGAACAGGTGGAGAAGGTAGGCGCAAAGGTAGAGATAAAATAATTAAAAGATAACTCGCCAAAAGATAACTCGAGGTAGTACTCTATGACAAAAATTCAAACACTTCCTGTGAGAAAGAACTTTGGTCGTGTAAAAAAAGTCATTGATATTCCAAATTTAATCGAGGTACAGGAGCGTTCCTACGCTGAGTTTCTGCAAAAAGATGTGGCTCCGGAAGCAAGGGAGGATGCGGGGATTCAGGCAGCATTTCAAAGCGTCTTTCCGATAACGGATTTCACAGGTGCATCTTCTATTGAATTTGTTCAATATTCTATAGGTGAGCCCAAATACTCTGAGGAAGAATGTATTTCCCGTGGCGTGACATATGACTCGCCGGTGAAGATTGTAGCGCGACTCCTTTCTTATGACGTAGATAAGGAAAGCGGGGTACAAAGTATACGGGATATCAAGGAGCAGCAGATTTACTTTGGCACAATTCCCCTTATGACCAGAACCGGCACCTTTATTATTAATGGTACTGAGAGAGTAGTGGTCAGCCAGCTTCAGCGGTCCCCAGGGGTCTTTTTTGATCACGACAAAGGAAAGACACATGCCAGTGGGAAATTCCTTTACTCCGCCAGGATCATCCCGGTTCGTGGCTCCTGGATAGACTTGGAGTTTGATCCCAAAGACATTTTGCATGTCCGGATAGATCGCAGGCGAAAGTTTCCTGTAACAGTGTTACTGAAGGCCATGGGTTACAGCATTGAAGATCTACTAAGCATTTTCTATAACTGGGATACGTATGTTATTGATGGCAATTTCCTATATCGCAAGGTGAATACAGAGACCATGTTAGGTCAAAAGGCTACTCTGGACGTGGTGAATCCTGATACAGGCGACATCCTTTTACGTAAGAACCGCAAGTTCTCTCGGGCCATGATGAAAAAGTTTGAGGAGGCAGGTGTCATTATGGTACCTGTTGAAGAGGATGATTTGATAGAAAAGATCACAGCCCTTGATATAGTAAATCCTGAAACCGGGGAAGTGTTGATTCCAATAAACTCTTCGATCACGAAAAAGGATCTGGCGCTTTTGAGGGAGAGTGGAATCACAGAATTGCAGGTTCTGTTCATCGATGGTGTCAAGGTAAGTTCTTCCATAAGAGACACGTTACTTCAGGACAAGACACAGAATCAGGAAGAGGCCATCATAGAGGTGTTCCGGAGGCTCCGTCCCGGCAGTCCACCGATACCCGAGGTAGCTAAGAAGTTTTTTAATTCTCTTTTTTTCAATCCTAGCACCTATGACCTTTCAGAGGTAGGCCGTTATAAGATCAATCAGAGACTGGGTATGGATTTACCCCTTTCCATGAAAGTCCTTACGACTGAGGACATATTGGAGACTGTGAGAGAATTGGTCCGTTTAAAGGATCGGCAAGGGCCGGTAGATGACATAGATCATTTAGGCAACCGCCGGGTCAGATCAGTGGGTGAGCTTATAGAGAATCAGTACAGGATCGGGCTGGTCCGGATGGAGCGGGCTATTAAAGAGAGAATGACCCTTCAGGAAGTTGAAGCGTTAATGCCTAATGATTTGGTAAATCCTAAGCCCGTAACCTCTGTCATCAAGGAGTTTTTCGGCTCCAGTCAGCTTTCCCAGTTCATGGATCAGACCAACGCACTATCCGAAATCACCCACAAGCGAAGGTTATCTGCTTTGGGGCCGGGCGGTCTGTCCAGAGAGAGGGCCGGGTTTGAGGTGCGAGATGTACATCCCACTCATTATGGGAGGATCTGTCCCATTGAAACACCTGAAGGTCCGAATATCGGGCTGATAGTTTCTTTGAGTTCTTTTGGTAGAATAAACAGGTACGGTTTTGTGGAGACTCCCTATCGTAAGGTTAAGGACCGCAGGACTACAGGGGAAGTGGTCTATATGACCGCTATTGAAGATGAAAAGGAGACTATTGCACAGGCAACAGTCAGTCTTGATGATAACGGATATATTATTGATGACAATGTTGGTGCCAGGAGAATGGGTGAGTTCGTTATTGTTCCGTCAGAGGAAATTACTGCCATAGACGTGGCCCCCAGCCAGTTAGTCAGTGTTTCTGCAGCTCTTATACCATTTTTGGAAAATGATGACGCAAACCGGGCCTTGATGGGTTCCAATATGCAGCGGCAGGCAGTTCCTCTGTTGGTTTCAGAGGCCCCGCTCGTGGGTACCGGAATGGAAAAAATAGTGGCCACGGATTCCGGCGTGACTGTAGTTGCAAAAAAGGACGGCTGGGTGGAAGACGTCGATGCTACACGCCTGGTGGTCGTCTACGATGAGGATGAGTCCGAGGAACTATCGGTGGAGGTCGATATACATAAGTTGACTAAGTATCAGAAGTCCAATCAGACCACAACACTCAATCAAAGACCAATAGTGCTTTCCGGACAGAAATTTAAAAAGGGAGATGTGCTTGTAGATGGTCCATCTACTGACAATGGAGAACTGGCATTAGGCAAGAATGTTGTAGTAGCTTTTATGCCCTGGCGAGGCTACAACTTCGAAGATGCAATGGTCGTGAGTGAACGCCTGGTAAAAGAGGACGTTTATACATCGATACACATTGAGGAATTTGAGGTGGATGCCAGGGACACTAAGTTGGGTAAGGAGGAGATAACCCGCGACATACCTAATGTAGGGGAAGACGCCTTAAGTGATCTGGACGACAGTGGCATAATACGTATAGGGGCAGAGGTTAAGCCGGGAGACATACTTGTAGGCAAGGTTACACCAAAAGGAGAGACCCAACTTACTCCTGAGGAGAAGCTCCTTAGGGCCATCTTTGGTGAGAAGGCAGGAGACGTAAAGGATACATCTCTCAAGGTGCCGCCGGGAATCCAGGGTGTGGTCATAGAAGTCAAGGTTTTTTGCCGCAGAGGTGTGGAAAAGGACGAACGGATCCAGGCCATTGAGGACATTGAAATAGCACGTGTACTTAAGGATCAGGCGGACGAGATCAATGTAATTCGCCGGACTGCTCTTAAGAAGCTGGAGAGTCATCTCAAGGGGCAGAAGGCATCGGTTTCTATAATGGACAGTAAGGGCAAGGTCTATCTTGAGGCCGGGCATGAGATCACAGGCGATATACTCCGGAAGATACCTATCCATCGTTTGAGAGATCTTATGCTGGAGGGTCGCCGGAGTCTGATTCCTGTAGTGATGGATGTTCTGCCCTGGTATGAGGGTGAGGTCCAACGAATAACTACCTACTTTGAGGGTAAAATTGAGCGTCTGAAGAAGGGGGATGACCTTCCGCCAGGTGTGATCAAGATGGTCAGGGTCTGTGTGGCAATGAAGCGGAAGCTGGCCGTAGGTGACAAGATGGCCGGGCGTCATGGCAACAAAGGTGTGGTTTCTACTATCGTGCCGGTAGAGGATATGCCATATTTCGCAGATGGCACTCCGGTTGATATTGTTTTGAATCCCCTGGGCGTGCCTTCGCGGATGAATGTAGGTCAGCTTTTGGAGATCCATCTGGGTTGGGCCGCAAAAAATCTCGGGGCACAACTTGCTGAGCTGGCAAGAGATTATAAGATCGACAAGATCAAGAAAAGAATGGCCGATATCTATTCAAAAGACGAGCTGAATGCCTTGATAAGCGGCATGGATGACGAACAGTTGCGAAATCTTGCCTTGAGCCTTGAACAGGGCGTACCGGTTGCAACCCCGGTGTTTGACGGAGCACATGAGGACCAGATCCGCAAGCTCCTGGTAGAGTCAGGACAATCAGAACTTGGCGAGGTGATTCTTTACGATGGTTATACTGGAGAGGCTATAGCCGAGCCGGTCACTGTCGGGGTTATGTATATATTGAAACTTCACCACTTAGTGGATGATAAGATACATGCCCGCTCTACAGGTCCATATTCTCTGGTCACGCAGCAGCCCCTTGGAGGAAAGGCCCAGTTTGGGGGGCAGCGATTAGGTGAGATGGAGGTGTGGGCCATGGAAGCCTACGGCGCTGCTTATTCCCTTCAGGAGTTCCTGACAGTCAAGTCCGACGACGTAGTCGGAAGATCCAGGATGTATGAAAAGATCGTCAAGGGCAACAATTTCCTTGAGGCAGGTCTTCCTGAGTCCTTTAATGTCCTGGTGAAGGAACTCCATGGTTTGTGTATGGATATAGAGTTGCAGGAGTAACGGGGGTTTACTGAATGGACGATCTTCTTTCACTTTTTACAAAGCCAAAAGATCCTTTGAGCTTTAAATCAGTCAGGATTTCTCTGGCCTCTCCTGAGAAAATTCTCGGAAGGTCATTTGGAGAGGTAAAGCAACCCGAGACCATCAATTACCGGACCTTTAAACCGGAACGGGAAGGCCTTTTTTGTGCCAAGATTTTTGGCCCGGTGAAGGATTATGAGTGCCTGTGCGGAAAGTACAAGCGCATGAAGCACCGGGGTGTCATCTGCGAAAAATGCGGAGTTGAGGTCATCCAGTCAAAAGTCCGGCGGGAGCGGATG